>JAZDLJ010000392.1:0-17637 GCA_043802115.1 bacterium
AGTTTATGTATTCCATCTGTAAGTCGATCTCACTTTGAAGGATTGTTGGGCAAAGGGAGTTGGTTTATATCTCTGCCTCCGTGCGAAATGAAAGGAAAGTGGGCAAAGGGGGACGACTATTTGAGGCTTCGCTCATCCTGAAGTCCAAAGAAAGTAAGGTTTGTAAGAGATTAGAGGAAAAGCTATTACCATATCACTTTGGTAATAATATGACAATCTTGAGTTTCCTCTTATGCCTTAAAAAATTTCGGGGTTTGGGGCAGAGCCCCAAGTAAAAAAATTCGCTTCCTTATTGAATGAAAAAGTCCGATTCCCTGTGAACCAACACATTACGTAAAGGCTTTAAAAAATCCCTACCTCCCTTAACAATTTTCCAATCTGTTCCTTTGTTAAGGGAGGTAGATCAGTGGAACAGTATTCTTTAGCGCTGATTTTACCAGTGTGTATTGAGTCAGGTATATATTCATCAGTAAAAGGGTAACCTTTCCAGTTAGGTGGGAGGATGAACATATCATCTAATTCTTTGACTCTGGAAGCCTCTTCCTGAGTCATAAGGATCTCATGGACTTTCTCCCCATCTCGTAAACCGATAGTCTTAACAATTATATTATCTTTAATATAGCCATATCTTGGGGCTAATTCTTCAATCATAACCTCTATAAGATCGTTAATCCTTATTACTGGCATCTTTAGGATAAATATCTCTCCTCCCTCAGCTAGAAATCCAGCCTTTAAAATCAGGTTAACAGCCTGTGAGATTAACATTACAAAACGGTGCATGGCCTTATCAGTGAGAGTCACCGGGCCACCATGGGCTATTTGGTTTTTAATAAAAGGGATAATTGATCCCCTTGATCCAATAACATTCCCCAATCTTACACAAGAGAAGATGGTCTTTCGGGACCCTTTATAAAAATTAGCAGCGGCAATAAGTTTTTCAGAGAGGAGTTTGGTTGCCCCCATAGTATTAGTGGGATGCATTGCCTTGTCTGTACTTATGGCAATTACCTTCTCAACCTTTTTTTCAGCCATAACTACATCTATAAGATTTTGGACGCCTAAGACATTTGTCCTTACAGCCTCAAAAGGATTATATTCACAAGCTGGGACGTGTTTTAGAGCTGCTGCGTGAAAAACCAACTCAATGTCTTCAATAGCCCTTTGTAATCTTTCTTTATCCCGTATATCCCCCCAATAATAAATCTGATATTTGCATAATCCTTTAATTCATACTGCATCTCGAACTGTTTAGTCTCATCACGGCTATATACCCTGACTACCCGAGGATTATATTTAAGACACTGACGAACGATCTCTCCTCCAATCGAACCTGTCCCTCCAGTTACCAGGATTCCTTTGTTCTTGATTAGGTTTTCAAGTTCCATCTTTAGAATGCCGGTTCCTTTTACTTGATGACCAAATTTTATTTTTCTAGGAATTCTTCTATGGTAATCCCTGCCTCTTTTAATATAGCCCGTAAAGTCCCTTGAGGCATATCCCCTGGATGATTCGGTATGGTCGTGTATCGACTTGTTTTATGATTATACTACTCCAGGAAGTGGTGTTTCGCCATTTCTTTCTTTTTTTGTTTCTATTAGCCTTCGCGCTACATCTCTAGCAATCTCTATAGTTTCAGCTACCGTACGACCTTGAGCAATGAGTCCTTGAATATCATCTGAAGTAGCCAAATAGACCCCTTCTGGAAGTTTGTCAATGTGAAGTTTAATAATTTTTTCCATGAAATTTTAGGCATCCTTCATTAAGAGGCGAAAGTAGTTTACACTTTCTATTATTTAGACACGGATTTACACAGATTTTTTAAAAACGCCACTAGAATAATTAACCTAATAAACATTAAGTATTATATCTAACTAACGCTAATTAAAAGGTTTTAATCCGTGTAAATCTGTGTTAATCCGTGTCTAAAAAGTTTTTTGTTTTTTTGCTTTCTAAAGAATACGCCCTAAAAGTGTAAACTAGTAAATGAAGGATGCCCATATTTCTAATTTTTTCTTGCTGATAAAGCCGTCAACAGGATTTAAGTTCGCTCCCCTAAATCCGTTATAATCAGAAAAATCAAAGTTGGAGTAGTATAACAAATAACATAAAAATTATGTATTAAAATCTCTTAACATAAAAAAATTATTTTAGATTGGTAATATATTTCTATAAAAACTTTTTAAAACAAAGAAATAATTTTTGTTTTGTCTTTGGCGTATTTATTGCATTATGTTAATTATGAAGGGTCATTCTGATATTTATTACTTGCAAAATCAAGTAATTCTCTATATGCTAAGTACAAAATTAACGTTAATTTATTGACGTTTTTTAACTATGCTATCTAATAACCAAAATATTTTATTGTTAAAAAGATTGACCATCATTTCCCTTTTGAATACGGTATTGATACTCTTTTTGTATTCATTTAGTTATGGAGATGATAAGCCTTTAAAATATATACCTGTAGTTTATAGGCCTAAAGTAGAGATTTCCCTTTCTTATCCTACGGCTTTATACTTCCATAAAGATGATAAGGACAAAGGGATTTTGTATGTTTTAGATTCTGGTAACCGAAGAACACTCATTTATAAGATAAGTTTTGAAATTGTAGAGAAGGAACTTTCTGCAATTTTTTATGAAGATAGTATATTAAGAGAAAGAGATGGTTTAACTGCCCCTGTTGATATAGCTGTTGGCAAGGATGGCCTTTTATATGTAAGTCAACAGAAAACGCAGGAAAAAGAGGCCAATATATCCATATTTAACACCCTTGGAGGACGTGATGAAATAGGCTTGAAGGAGTATCATATTGATATACCAGGAAGATTAGATGTGGATAAAAATGGGAATATCTATCTATGTAAGATTGCTGACCCGGGTATTGTTATTTTTAACAAGGAAAAAAAACTAATAAAAGAAATTAGTCCTGAGATAGATGATGAGGTCAAGCCAGGAGAGAAGACATTGGTAAAGGTTGATGTAACTAATTGTCATTTGGATGAAAAAGGTAACTTTTATCTTATTAGTAAAGGTTATGGAAAGACCTTTGTCTATAATCATGAATATAAACTTCTAAAAATTTTTGGGGAAAAGGTGGATCTTATGGTAAACTGAGCCAGGCAGAGGCAATCTCTATCGCTGAAAATAAAGAAAGGATTTTTATAATGGATTTTATGCGCCATCTTTTAAGTGTGTATGACCTGGAAGGGAGATTTGCCTTTGAGTTCGGGGGAGAAGGGACAAGGGCTAATTTTTTTAACTTTCCGAAGGATGTCTGTAATGATGATGAGGGAAGAGTTTTTGTCGCTGATACATTCAACCATAGGATACAGGTGTTTGAGCTTATAAATTCAAGTGGCAGAAAGTAGTTTTTTTACTTTCTGCCACTTGAATTTATAAGCTTTTGTAGTTGATCGTTCTTCTAAGTCGAACTAGGCATTGTTTAGGAAAAACATCTAGTATGAAAAGAACTGTTTTATCATTATTATTTGTATTTTTGTTGTGTACGCCAATAATGGCAGAAGAACCATCAATTAACGTTATTTCTGAAGGAGATTTTGAACTTGTTCGAGAAAAAAAGAATTTTTCGTCATTAGAAGCAACAGCTATTCAGCCCCAACTCTCATTAAAATTTTTATTTTCTATAGATTCTCCCAATGCTAATCAGAAATTTAATTTGCCTCAAGGCGTTTTTTTTCATAAACAGACAGGAAAGATTTATGTTGTGGATACTGGTAGTAATATGATTTATAGAGCTAATAAAGATGGCGCAGGGATTGAGCAGGTGTTAAAAAATGTTGAGTTTAAATCTCCTTATGATGTTGTAATAAATCGAGATAATAAGATATATATTAGTCAATTAGGGAAAAATTATGTTGAGGTTTATAATTTGGATGGTCAAATGGAAAAGAAGATACCTGAGGAAAACGAGGCCAAATTACTGACTGAGAGAGGGATCTTAAATACAAACCTTATGCCGGGAAGATTGTATTATGATGATAGTGAACAGAAATTGTTCATCATTGACCGTAAGAGTGCGCAAGTATACGTGTTTAGTGATAGTGGAAGTTATCTATTTCATTTCGGTGGAAAAGGAAAGGGAAAAGGTAACTTTTCAATGCCATCAGGGATAACCATTGATAAATTAGGGAGGATATATATTACAGAGAAATTAGGAGTAGCTGTTCAGATTTTTAACCCTAATGGGAATTTTTTTAAAAGTTTTGGTAAACATGGGCAACGAGAAGAGAATTTTTCTTGTCCTTCTGGGATATCAACTATATCATTTGGTAAAGATAGCTATCTTTGCATAATAGATGCCTTAAGACAACAGGTGAAATTTTTTAATTTAAGGGGAAAATTTGTTAGTCAGGCAGGTAGTTTTGGAAGGGAGGATGGTTCTTTTTCTTACCCTGTTGATATTGATGTTAACCCTGATGATCATATAATATATATCTTAGAAAAAGGGTCGAAAAGGGTGCAGGCGTTTACCCTAACGAAAGCCACAAAATAGTTTTTTTATTTTGTGGCTTTCGTTAGGGTTAGCCATGATCAGCGTTTCAATATTGATTTTGCAGTTCAATTTCGGTACGAAATTTTTGAAAATTTTGGAAATGAAATAGATAGACTTGAAATAATTCAAAAGGTAAAGGAATTGATAGAATATGTACGAGAATTCATTGAAAATAAGGGGATTATGCAAGATGGACAACTACCTAAAAAAACAGAATAATATAAAAGGTATAATATTTGCCTATATAATAATTGATTTACTAATATTAACCTCTCCAGCATTCGCTCAAAAATACCACAAAGGGGTAGCAATCTGTTCTGATTGCCATACTATGCATCATAGTGAAGATGGGGATGTTCCTAATCTACCCGGACAATGGAAATGGAGTAATGAAGCTAAGACATATCTTCTTGTTAATTCAATTAATGATACCTGCCTTATCTGTCATGACGGGCCAGATTGTACTGGTGAAGATGATGCCCCTCCTGATATAGTAGGTAATCTAAATGGAGGGAGCTTTTATATCAGAGCTGCTGGACAACTTGAAGAGGTAAATAGCCTATCAGGGAATCCAAACGGCCATGATTTAGGTGGAGAACCTGGATTTATACCTGGTTCAAAAGATTCATCCCAAAAGATGCAAATAGCCTGTTCTAGTTGCCATAACCCTCATGGTAGTAATAACTATCGTAACTTGGTAGCTAATCCTGGGAATAATAATGACATTCAACCAGTAACTGGTGTTAAAGAAGATGTTGCTTCTCCTACCTCAAAGCAATATGATGTGAGGAACATACATTATCTAAATAGTAGTAATGGTCTTTCTCAATGGTGTAAAGGTTGTCATCCACTTTTTCATGAAAATGTCTGTGGAATCGGCGCTTGTGATAATGGTGATACCCCAGATGATGGAGATGAATGGATCAGGCATCCAATAGGTGGAGTAACTATGAGTGAAGGAGTGAGTAATGGTCATCTAGATGATAAGTATTGGTTTAGTACTATTAAATCTCGTGTTCCTGTAGTCTCACCTTCTAATAATATTCCTAATAATGATAATGAGGTCTTTTGTGGGTCTTGTCATAAGGCTCATGGATCAGGGCACAAATATGGGTTGATTTATGATAATCCAGCAACAGAAACACCCGAAGATGGAGAGAGGTTATTACAGACGTGTCAACAGTGTCATTATAAGTGACACTGTCACTTATCAAAGGGGGATTAACTTGGAAAAGAAGTTTCTATGGATTATGGCTTTTATTATAAGTGTGAGTATCTTAACATTTAGTTATCCTGCTTACAGTGGTGGAGAATATGAGAATTCGGCCCATGGAGATCCAGTAACAGGTGTTAATAAAGTTAATAATTTTGCAGTTGGTGAGTGTGAACACTGCCATTCTCAACACGCAGGCAATAAGTATAATCTACCTAAGTCATATAAAAACGAAGTTGAAAGAAAGGAATTTTGTTATGCTTGTCATAGTGAGGCTATGGATAATGGATATTATCCGGGAAAAACTGTCTATGATGCCTCTAGTAACAATAGTCATAGAAAAATGGCTTGTTCTGATCAATGTCATACCCCGCATGGTTCATCTCTGAGGAATATGGTCAGGGACGATGCCAAAGGCCAAAAAGGGACTTCGGGTTGTTTAAAAGGTGCAGGTTGTCATGGAAGTGACTCAGACAGACATTATTTTAATGCTCTTTCTCACGCCCCCGGTTCTGGGGAAAAATACGAAATTGGCAATTTTGATGGCAATGGCGATCTTTCTCATCACGATTTAGGTTTTAAAGATGGTGAGACCGCCTACCTTTCGTGTTCTAATTGCCACTCTCCTCATCAGGTTAAACCTTTTGCTGTAAGAGGTTCTTTTAATTCTTCCAGTAGTCCAATTATAGATCCCTTTAACCCAGCCAGTAAGGTTTTTATATCAAATCAATACCTCCGAAAGGAAGAAAATAATTTTTGCCTGGGTTGTCATAATAATAATCCACCAGAACAAAATCCAACCTTTAAAAACTCAAAGGAAAACGAATTTCCTTTGACTGTTGCCTTTCCTCCAGGTTCGAAGCATATGGATGTAGAGTTAGATTGGTATGGCAGTGACAGAAAGGAAGGGGGCGGAGATGATGGGGGACATATTATTAAAAGTCTGGGGGGAACAATTCCTCAAGGAGAAAAGCTCCCATGTGTGAGGTGTCACTATCCTCATGAATCCAAAAATGAGGTCTTGTTTGAGAGGTATTATGATGATAATGGAGTTAAACCACCAAGTGGACTAAAGGCCAGTAGTTCATGGTCTACCTTTGGGACAGGTAATGGCCGAGAGATTTGTCTGTCTTGTCATAACGGGACCACAAAGATCGAAGGGATTAATGTTATGTCTCCACCACCATTTAGTTCTGCCTCGTATCATAATAATGATACCAATGGCAGTGAGTGTACTGTTTGTCATAACCCCCATCGAGCAAATGTTCTTGGGATATCCGGACCTTCTCATGATCTTCATCTCTCAGTAGCTAATGGGCCACATATAGATGATTGTTTTGTCTGTCATAAGGATCCATTTACCTGGGAAGGTGAGAAAATTTTATTTATTGATGATAAACCTTTAACTATGACTACTTCCTGTAATAATTGTCATAGCCCTAAAGGAACTTATGATGGGGTAAGTGATCCTATAATTGGGGTGCGGTATAACTGGGAAGAGGGTGTCTATGAGGACAATGGGGCTTTAAAGCAAGGTAAGGAAAAGTGGTGTGCTGGTTGCCATGATGAATATCCTGCTAATAGTAAAGTTGACAATTTAGGGATTAATGCCCCTGACGTGATTGGAAGGGAACAGGAAACTATCCGATATGGCACTGGATATGGGTTCTATAAAACAGGTCATGGTTTGCCTAAAACTGAGAATTATCCCGCATCAGGGGCACCTGGGGCTGGGGCACAGTGTCTGGATTGTCACGATACTATTCGGAGTCATATTGATCATAAACATAGGAGTTATCAGTCTAGTTTGAATAATTATCAACAAGGATATCGTTTAAGATATTCAATGGCAATAACTCGTGATATTGTCAATGGGAAAATGCATCATCCGCCTCAAATAGATGAATTTAAACTTTGCTTTAACTGTCATGCCTCTACTCCTTTTATCAATGAACAAGATATGACGACTAATTTTAGAAATGGTTCTACTACTATCAATTCCCATTACCTTCATTTGGATACAGGTCATGGACAAGGTAATCAGGATTATTCATGGGATTCTGATTGGGATGGTATAGTTGATTCTGATATGAGTTGTACTGCCTGTCATAATGTCCATGGATCACCTTCTCCAAGAATGGTTCGTCATGGTGAGCTGATCAGTACCTATGGCACACAAGATAAGGTTCCTGCCCTTGAATTCACTTACTTACCCAATCCTAATACTACCCTTGAAAAAAGCACTGGGGGTACCACTAAATTTTGGGAACCAGGATCTGGTACGGTAGCTAAGAATAAGGTATGCAATATGTGTCATAATGATAGTTATTCTTATAGTAGGCAACCGACTATCCAACTAGTCATTACGAGCATTATAACCAATGATGCCTCTGGCGGCGGATGTGGTATCCAGGATGGTGATCAAGTAATTATTAATTTTAGTAAAGAAACCAATGGTTCAACTGTTATTACTAATAAAGATGAACTATCAGAGATTCTGCCTGTTTTAGACAAAAGTTGGGGTACAGGGACAACAATAGCCTGGTCAACTAAAGTTTATGACAACGACACCCTAACCATCACCTTGAGCGCTGATGCAACTATTGTTATTGGTAATGTAATTACCCCTGATAAGGCTCTCTGTGATAATTATGGGAATCCTGTGGCTAATCAGAAGAGGATCTCTGGCACATTAGGGTGTGCAAGTATAACTATGGCCAAGGCTAAGGATCAGAATAAAAAAGAAGATATCCAACAGGGTGATCAGGTAATTATACTTTTTAGCTTCCCAACAAAGGGGAATAAGATCGATAATGTTAATATTGAATCCGCCTTAATCTTAAATAATGGACACAAGTGGGGCATAATCTCCAGCGCTACATGGTCAAATAAGACAGGTAATAATGATACCTTGACAATTACCCTAGGCACAGGGGCTACTATAGCTGTCTCTGATAAGATCACCCTTGGCGATACTATTAAGGATGATATCTTTGATAAGGCAATAAGTGGAGATGTAAACCTGGGAGGTTCATTTGATCCAATAATATTATCTGCTATAGCCTATGATGCTGCCGGGGATAAGGTAAAGGGATATTATGATTATGTAAAGATCAGGTTTTCTATCCCTACTAATGGGTATCCTATCAATGTAACTGCTCTTGATGATACTCCTCCTCATGAAGTGGATGAAGTTTTAAAACTAACTAACGGACATTGCTGGATGAGTGCAAATACGCCTTGGCCACCACAACAACACATCTACATCCATTGGCTAAGCGAAAAATATTTAAATGATGTCCTTATTGTCCATGTCTTGCCTGGTGGTTCACCTCTCAGGAAATCTACAGTGGAGATTGGAGATGTTATTACTTTAGGAGAACAGATTACTGACTCTTATGGATATTTCCTTGCAGGTGAACAGATTACAATTACTGGTTCTTGGGATGGCGATAACTTACGTACGGTAGTAGCTAACGATGCCTCTGGAAAAGGGGGATGTATTCAGGATGGTGATAAGGTAATTATTAACTTTGATAAAGAGACAAACGGTTATCTATTAGACGCTTCAAATATAGATAGTTATTTAGAGTTAAACAATAAACATAAGTGGAGGGATGGATCTGATCATATTGGATCAGCAATTTGGAGTAGTGCTGGAGGGAGACAGAATGACACCCTAACGGTTACCTTAAGTTGTAAGAATGGATGTCCTACAATCTCAGTCGGAGATATTGTTACTTTTGGCGAGGTTATTGGAGGAGGTCCAGGACATTGGGAATCTCAGATAAAAGATAAACAAGGGGCAGGAATAGCTGGGATATCTATTATTACTGGCAATTTTGGAGGAGCTTCCCCGGTTATTACATCAGTTAGTCCAAGGACAATTAATAATGCAGAAAATGAAATAATTATCACTGGAACTGGTTTCATCTGCGTTAATGAGGTAATTGTGGATGAGTTAAATGTTAAAGAAAAATGGTCAGTCGCTAATGACACTACTATTAAGCTTACTATCCCTGCAGGGACACCCCTTGGGAGATATGATATAACTGTCAGAACAAGTGATGGATTAAGTGCCATAACAGAAAAAAATAATACGTTACAAGTAGGATTTATATGCGATAACTTATGTGATAAGCAAGGTAGTCAGATATCTTCAAATCATTTACCTCCAAAATTTAGTAGTAGCACAATGAGCTTTGAGGCTGATTTTTATGACCCTGATGGTGTATCAGAGGTATCTGTAGTAGGTAATTCATTGAGCAGTGCCTGGTCATATTTACCCATGAGTAAGGATAGCGGATGTACATGGTCAGTGAATCCTGGTAATAATGATTGGGTTAAAGGTAATGGGTATTATTTTAAAGTAACAGACAGTTCAGATAATGTTACTTTTATAGGCTGTGCGGGAATTCAGTTTACTAGTGGGCAAGAATCAGACGTAAAAAATGGGAAGACATATCCATATGAAAAAGGAGGGCTATGTTTTTAAGGAGAAAAAAGAGAATGATAGTAAAAAAAGAAGTGCATATACAAAAAAAATATCTTCTGCTAACCCTTATTTTTTTAATTCCCCTATCCCTGCTACTAATTTTTTCTCACCTTGCTAAGGCTGAACTTAGAGGGGAGACCGAGAAAGGGTGTGTAATTTTAACATGGGATCCACCACAGCGGTTAGTTACAGGTGAGGAGATAACAAGTAACCAGATCGATGGCTATAATATTTATAGAAGTACAATTAAAGGGAAAAACTATACCCATTTAAATAGTACCTTAATTAAAGATAGAAGATATATTGATAATAGGATGGATAGGAATGTTATCTATTATTATGTAATCAACGCCATTTCAAGAGATAGAAAGGAAAGTGCATATTCAAATGAGATTGAATCCATTGTAAAATTTCCTGTTCTAACAAATCTAAAGGCCACAGTTGATGAAAAAATGGAAAAGAAGGTATTTTTAACCTGGGATAGTTATAATTATTCGGATATTAAAGGATACAATATCTACAAGGCAGTATCCTCTGGGGGATATTATCCAGGAGCAAGAATTGCAGAATTAGTTCAAATAAATGCATATACAGACCAGATCAGTATCTGTGGTCAAAATTATTATTATGTAGTCACAGTTGTTGATCAGGATGGGGTTGAAAGCGGCTATTCTAATGAGGTAGGGATAACACCAGCTTGTCTGCCACCTGAAAAAAGGAATCTCCTTGAAAATATCAAGGATATTCGTTATAAGATCGAGGGGGACTGCATTATCCTGAGCTGGAATGAGACAAGGACATTAGACATTAAGGGTTACAATATCTATCGTCGGGATAATAATACAGGTGGTGAGGCATTTACCTTGCTTAATAAAGATGGTTTAATAACCACTTCTAATTATAGGGACTGTGAGATTGAAAAGGAAATAACTAAAGGTAATATTTATTACTATAGTGTAGTCACAGTAGATAAGAATAATAATGAATCGAGATATCCATCTGAATTGAGAGCTAATTATAAGGCTGTTATAGTAAATGTTGCTGGAGGTAATCGACCTCTAAAGCCTGATGCTAAGATTACAGTCCTTTTAAGCGCTGATGCCAATGAGACTGAACAAAGGGCGTGGTTTGACCTTGTTGGATTATCCAGCAATATCAATATGGAAGAGATCGATGACAGACCTGGAGAGTATCAGGGATCTTATCAACTGGACAAATCTGTTAATCTTGATGAGATAGAGGTTATTGGATACCTGGAAGATAAACAGGGGCAAGTACTTTCAGCCAGATCCAAGGATAAGATAAAGATAGACCGAGCCCTCCCTGAGAGGCCAGTTTCTCTTACAGCTAGTCTAATTAAAGGGACGAATAAGGTTACTCTTAACTGGGAGAAGCCGAAAGATATAGATGACCTTGATTGCTTTCATATATACTATAGTTTAAAAGAAGAAAATAATTTTGTCCAGCTCACCAGGTTAGAAAAATATATAACTGAGTATACTGACAGAGAAAGGTTGTCAGGAAAGACCTATATCTATTACCTCAAGACCTCTGATTTTGCAGGTAATCTTTCAGAACCTTCTGATCAGGTGGAAATTTTTATCCCTGATCTAAATGGACAAGGTGATTCCATAGATAGAACTTATGGAGATAGGAAGCCAATGATTTCATCTCTTGAGGCCAAAGATATTTTCTCAGGGGATGTTCTTGTTATAGGGGATACCTTAAAGGTTACCATGACTGGGGAGAAAAAATGTACAGGATATTTTAATATAGGGGCTTATCAGACAGCCAAAGAATCCCTTACCCTTGATTGGTCAAATTATGAGCCTCCTCAAGGGATAAAGGAATATCGTATCTATAAAAGTAGCTATAAAATTACCTCAGTAAGGGAGTTTAGTGATCCTCTTACAGTTCTTAGCAGTAATACAAAGACATATACCCTAACCCTGGAGAATAATGTTATTCCATACCTGACGGTTACTTTTGTTGATCAGAATGGATTAGAAAGAATAATCCTAACGCCCAGGATTGGGATAAAGATGGAAGATATTGGAGATGGGGTTTATAATGGTTCATATACAATCTCAACAGGTGATTATGCTAAAGGGTGTAATCTATATGCGTATCTCCTATCTCCTCAGAAGGCTATCTCTGATAATAGTTCAACTAAATATCCGCTTGTTATAGATACAGGGACAGATATTCAGGTTATCCCAGAAAAAAGAGAGTTAAAAGCAGATAAAGACAATCCTCAGAAGACCAGGGTAAAGATATTATTAACCAATAAAAATGGTAAGACAATTCCTGATCAAAAGGTGAGATTAAGATTATTTACCACCTCGGAATATAGCGGCATTCAAGGGTTAGGAAGATTTGATGCCCGGGATTATGGAAATATTGAGATGGGGCTGTGGGGGGGAGAAACAGATATTAAGGGAGAGATGGAGGCTGAGTATACTGCTGGTCTTGCGGCTAAAACAGTTATTATCAGGGCAGAGGATGAGATTACAGGTGATGTAGATGTTGGTTATATAACCTCATATATAGAGGCAGAGACAGCAATTACCCTCACTAAACCTGTTATGATCAAAGCTCTGACTATTGGCTATACAATGACCATAACTGCTAGTCAAAACTGGTTAACTGCGGATGGGATTAGTAAGTCATTGTTAACTGTTTCTGTCAAGGATGTTAATAATAACCCTGTAGTTGGCCGAACAGTTAATTATACTATAAACTGTACCATGAGTGATTGCGGTTCGATAAGGCTTGATCAGGCCACAACTGATATTAACGGAATTTCAAAGGCGACATTTATTGCGGGCAAAAAAAGAGGGACAGTTGAGATATGGGCTTGTATAAATGATAGTGATTTAAAGATTTGTGCGAAGACTGCGATCGAACTATGCAGCGACGCACCGGCCAAGATGGAAATAAGCGCTACCCCTGGTATCCTGGAGGCTAATGGCAGGGACACCTCAAATATTACAGTGAAGGTTATGGATATCAATGATAATACAAATAGTGGGTTCCCCATAGTTTTTATGATTATCAAGGCAGATGGTAGTCTAACAAATGACCCGGGGTATGGTAATATTTTTTATTCAAATAATAAGACTAATTCTGAAGGTATCTGTAAGGCCAGTTATCGAGCAGGGAATGTTGGGGAGACGACTGTTTATATTAGGGCAAGGGCTATTTCGGCTGTTCCAACGAATGAGGAGTTAAGAAAGGCTAAGACTATGAAATAACGTTTAGCATGTCATACTCTTTGCCTTTTAATGCCAATAATAAACAATATTAGACCATAAACTTAAAGGGAGGAACTCATGGCATACAGATCACCCATATTCAACTGCAAATTATTTTTTTTACTCTCCCTTGTTTTCATTCTCTCCCTAACCTCATGTTCCGCCACTCAAGAGGGGTTTCACCAGGATAATTCAAAAGGACAAATGACCCTTTATCTCAGCACAAAGAGTGAGGCATCAAGGAGACTATCTTTTACGATTGAAAGGAGCCTTCTTATTACAGAAAAAGAAGAAAGTCAGATATTCTTAGATAACCTCTCAAAAAAGATAGAATCAGGAGATATAATCAATAAACAAATGCTCTTGGGAGAGACAGAGGTAACCCCTGGGATATTTAAAGGGATTAAATTTATAATCTCAGAAATTAACCTGATTGAGGATGAGAAATCTTTTAAACTAGACATACCTGAGGATGGGATTTATATCCCGTATGATTTTAAACTTAAGGCGAATGAGACTGTCTCAATCTTTTTGAACTTAGATGTAGATAATTCTATAAAAAGGATAGCACATGGTTATTCATTTGCACCAAGATTTACAGTCAAAAGCCAAACACCACAACTAAAGGGTTTAACTGGTTACGTCTCTAATAAGGATTCAAATAATGTCTCAATAGTTGATCGACAAAGTGACGAGGTGTTAGGTGTTATAGCAGTTGGGAAAGGACCATCTGCCATGGTAATAAATCCAGGAAGAAGCCGATTATATGTGGCTAATTCATTATCCAATAATATCTCAGTAATTGATACTAGTAATAATGAAGTTGTTGATGAGATTTATAACAGTCAGGGATCAAATCCTGTTGATCTCGCAATCTCCAGGGCAGGGGATGTCTTATACGTTGCTAATTATGATTCAAATAATATTACAGTAGTTGATACCTTTTCCAAGAGTGTATTATTAACCATTTCTGTAGGGCAATCACCTGTGAGATTAGCCTTAAATCCTATTCAGAATGAATTATATGTATCGAATTTCAATTCCAATAATATATCAGTTATTGACACCTTTAGTTATAAAGCGATATCTGAGATAGCTGTTGAATCTAATCCTTATGGACTTGCAGTTAGCTCAGATGGTGAAAAGATATATGTTATTAATAATGGTTCTACCAAACTTTCTGTTATTGATAGAGTAACAAGAAAGAAGATAGATAGCCTATCGATAGATTATGCATCGAATGATCTACTCTTAGACAACAATAACGAAATTATTTATATAACCAATGCCAATCGTAATAACTTAAAGGCATTTTCTCTTTCAGTTGGAATTACGCAATTAGATCTAAGTACTGGCCCTAAACCTTTAGGATTAGCCCTTGATGAAGATATAAAAAAGATATTTGTGGCCAATAGTGGTTCGAATACTATTTCGGTGATAAATCTTGTTTCTGGACGGGTAATGAAGGAGATCCCTGTTGGGGGGGCTCCTCAGAGGGTTGTGCTAAATTTGCAACGTGGATAAAGTAGTTTTTTTACTTTATCCACGTTGCAAATTCAGCTTTTCTTGAATAGGATTAACGTGAGTGGTTGTGGGTTTTTAACCCATTTAGAAGAAACTTAAATTTATTATTTGTGGGGTTAAAATTATAGGAGATTTAAAAGAGGTGAGCGTTATTTTTTTAAATAAAGTAGAAGAGAAGAAGTCTGCTTTTTTTCGAGCGGCTGGATCATGGAAAAATGTAGATACTGAAACTTTAAAGAAACAAATATATGATAAAAGAAATAATAAATTAGCCACAGAGAACACAGAGTTCACAGAGATTTTCAAATAACCTATTAGTATCCTCTTCAAATTTTATGGTAACTAAATTTAACCAGGTTTTGTTTTTAGCCCTGAACATTATTACCTTACTTTTTGAAGAGGATACCTATTATTTTACTTTGTTTTTCCCTCTGTGTCCCTGTGGCAATCTTTTTTATTTTTTTAAAAATAGTAATAACAAGTGCCTTAAATAGATATAAAAAATGAGGAGTAATAACATAACTAAAATAATTACAAAGATAATAATTCTATCCTTAATGAATCTCCTTTGTCTTTCTGGCTTATACTTATCCCCCGCAAAGGCAGAGGATAAGATAAACCTATCCAATCCCCACCTCAAACCTAAAAAACCAACCTACAATACAGAATGTGAATATTGTCATATAGTAAATCCCTTACAAACTGAAAAAGTTAAAGCTATCGACACCCTCCAGGAAGACATCGATGTTAAATGCCAATCTTGTCATAAAAATATCCCTGAGAGTTGCAGCCTGATCTCAACAGAGAAGACAACAACTCTCCTAAAAAGCCAGTTAAAAGAGTTAGAACTCCCCCTCTTAAAAAATAAGATTAGTTGTATTAGCTGCCATAAAAAATATAAAACAATGAATACTAGCCAACACCTCCTCAAAGACGAGTATTATAAATTTTATAAGGCTGCCGAGACGATCAATCCCCATAAAACAGGTGTTTTTTGTCTTTTTTGTCATACAAAAGAACCAAAGAGGAATGATGAAGTCAGGAAAAGGAATAATGAAGTTGGAATGATAAATGATGAAAATAAACAACCAACAACAGATGGTAAACAACAAACATTCTCAGGTGAAAAATATCTAAAGTATAATAGCGATATAACCCAACTCTGTAAAAGCTGTCATAATAACAAAAAGGCCTGGGCAGATAATCATCCTATTGATATCATTCCATCAGAAGGGAAGGGGATAAAAATTTCAGATATCTTTCCTCTTTACAATGGAAAACTAACGTGTACGACCTGCCATCTCCTTAAATGTAAGGGAGGAGGGGATAATCCAAAATTTTTAAGGGGAGGACCTTATACAAAAAGGACAGATGCCTGTTTAATGTGTCATGTTAGAGAAGAATATCAAGCCAAGAGTCCACACAGGTTAGTTGGGGATGATGGTAAGATCATCCAGGATTCCTGTACGTATTGTCATACTTTTGAGATTAATGGGATAAAAAGATTTGGTTATAAGGCGCCATTTAAATTTTATTGTATTGGCTGCCATCCTAATAAGGAAAAAGGGCATCCTTTAGGTGGAAATCATACAGGTGTATTTATTGATACGATCTGGAAAAATGCCCAATCAGCATATAGGCTGGATACAAAAGAGGAAGGGACATTAGAGATATTCCCTTTAACTATGAGTGGTCGAATTATGTGTTCTACTTGTCATGACCCACATAGAGATAAGGGAGATAATGCCAAGCTGAGGATGAATGATCTCCAAAGGACCTGTCGTCCCTGCCATTCACGACAGTATGAAAAAGAAGAGAAAAATGGAGAAAAAAAAAGATATCATGGAGATACTGCAACCTATTCAGAAAGAGGTTTGTATGAAGGGAGAAAAGAATGTCTGAAATGTCATGAGACTAAATGCCAGTTAGAAAACAAAGAGATGATCGCAGCACTCTTAAAGGTTCCTGGTCAGGATTGGAAAAGGGCATGTCTGACTTGTCATAAGAGTGAAGAATATGAAGAGAAATTAAACGTCCACGATCACCTGGGGGTAATGGGAAATCTTAAAGAAGGTAAGTGTAAGTATTGTCACGTTTATGAAGGGAAAAAAACAGCCCCCTTTAGTTTTAAGGCGCCATTAAAATTTTATTGTATTGGCTGCCATCCCAGTCAAATTAAAGATCATCCTTATGGGAAAACACATAATAATACCTTTGTAACAAGGATATGGATGAATGCTAATAAAGAAGAGAGATTAACCATGTCTCATCAGCCTCTACTTGAGGTGCTACCTTTTACAAATGACGGGAGAGTTATCTGTGCTACCTGTCACGATCCCCATGAAGGCATTAGTACGGGGCATAAATTAAGATTAGGGGAAGAGAATAAAAAGTTGCTTTGTAGTTTGTGTCATGCGGATAAATCAGATAAGATGCAATCTAATCCCCCATTCTAGGCATCCTCCTTTACCTTTTTTGGCTCTTCCGTTGAAATAGTCGGCATCCTTCATTAAGAGGCGAAAGTAGTTTACACTTTCTATTATTTAGACACGGATTTACACAGATTTTTTAAAAACGCTACTAAAATAATTAACCTAATAAACATTAAGTATTATATCTAACTAACGCTAATTAAAAG
>JAZDLJ010000393.1:0-14754 GCA_043802115.1 bacterium
CTTTTAATTAGCGTTAGTTAGATATAATACTTAATGTTTATTAGGTTAATTATTCTAGTAGTGTTTTTAAAAAATCTGTGTAAATTCGTGTCTAAATAATAGAAAGTGTAAACTACTTTCGCCTCTTAATGAAGGATGCCTAAAATTGCCTAATTTTTAATCTAAAATACAGCTTTTTGAAACGAATTTTGTTTTGTATTTATTTGTATATTAAAGTATTTCCTTCAAAATTAGAATTGCTGACCCTAATCTCAAAAAAAAGTTAAAAAGATCGAAAAAGGGGACAACTGTTTCTTAGCCTCAAATCGGCCACTGCCTGCTTAAAGCAATATTTTATTCTCTGACTATCTTCTGAATCGCTGCAAAGGGTTCAACATCGGCTATTCCTATTAATTCCAAAAGAGGATCTCTTTCAGAAGATATCTCCTTTTTAGAATATTTTTTTTGTTCTCAATCGCCATGAGATGATAAATTCAATAAAATCCAGGACCTCTCTAATATCAGATTTAGGCAATCTTCCCAAATTCTCCAGCAGGTATTCTCTGCTTAATAAATTATTTTTAGCACTCATTTTGTCTGTCTCCTAAACCTCCTCAGTAAAATACAACCTAATCCCCCATTCAAGACTTCGTCCTTGTGGATAAAAGATAGCTAAAGTAGGATCATAGTAGAGAATATTGTTTTTTACTAAATCTTTAAGTAATGCCTCCACTTTCTCTTCTGAAAATTGAGTTACTAAAGAGACTAAATCTCTTCTTGATCTCTTTCTCTGCTCTATAAAAAAACGTAATATCTCAGTCTTTGCTACATTAAATCCGATATAATCATCGAATATCGCCAGCATCTTATGTTTATACTCTTCCAAGACTTCTTCTAATGGGCGAGAGAACAATTTACTTAATAGGGCTTGGATCTCCCACATACTTCCGCCAACGGTCTCCCAAATCTTTAAGGCCTCTTCTTTATTTAGTCTGTAATCCTTAATCCTGGAATACTTATCCAGGTTAAGTAACCATTCCAGGGTATCCTCTTGGGAGAGATAATTTATCTCATAAAATTCTGAAGTCTTTTTAAGTCTACTATCTGTATATACTGTTTCTAAAAAATATCCATCTGAAGAGGAGATTATGATGTGGGCAAGATGAGATTCTTTGGTCATGGCTACAAAAAAATTGAAGATTTCTGTAATCAATCTCCTCCCCCCATTAAAATAAATACCATCCAATGCCTGAAGTTCATCAATGATTATTACTGGTTTAATCCCTTTTTTGACCAGTTTTTCCAGTTCTCTTTCCATTACTACGAATGGATCAAAGGTTTTATTCTCTAATCCCTTGATAGTTTCTACTGAGAGTTTAAAGACCTTCAAATCATATTCTCTAGTCTCTTTTACCTCTTTCTTGTTGTTATTTGAGTAATCGATCTCAAAAAAGGCTTGCAGGAAATCCCGATAGTTGGTTAAAAGCAACTTGCGTAGATTAAAAAATTTGATATCTAGTTTTTCTTCCTTTGAGACTTGATCAAAAAAACGATAAAGAAGAGTGGTCTTGCCTGAAGACTTTGGGCCATGGAGAAATAATAGCTCTGATGGTTGTTTATCTATAAAATTCTTCAAGAACGCAAGATCTTTTTGCCTATTTATAAAACTAACGTATTGTTTATATTCCATAAAAATGCTTACCCCACTCTTTAAAAAAATAAAAAAAGATTGCCACAGAGATTTTTTAAATATACTACTCCAAGTTAAGTTTTTCTGAGGTAATGCAGATTAGTTTTGTAACTAGCTGTTTAGGCACAAAGTAGCAAAGGCACAGAGGCACAAAGGAAAAAACAAAAAAAATCTTAAAAAAACTTTGTGTTTCAATGCCTTTATGCTTTAACATACTGGTTTTAACTAACACAATCACTTGGAAAAACCTAAATTGGAGTAGTATATCTAGAATTTATACTGAAACGACATTCTCACCGCCTCTTGCCCCTTGTCATTTTTTTGCTTATAGGTTGTGCACTTGTGTTTAAAATCCAGGGCTACAACCATATCTCCCTCTAAAAGTATTTTCTCACCTGAAAGTCTGAGATAATACCTCCTCTTGTCATCACCTGCATCATCAAAGTCATAAAAATCTGCCTCTAATCCTAAAGATGTCCCCCAATTCTTCTTTCGCTTGTAACTTGTATTTACCTCAAAGGTCTCTTTCCGATAATCATTGCCACTCTTTAGCGTATATCTTACATCCTTGTGTTGAACACCCCAATTAAGCCCAATTCTTTGTTGTTTATCCTCTAAAATTTCATAATTCCAGTTATTCTGGATATAAAATCCCTCGTTATCCAGGTCCGCTGTTAAGTAGTCTTTTTGAAGACATTGATATTTAAGGTAGGTTTTTAACTTCGGGGTTATTTTGTGGACTGTCTTTACTAGGAATTGCCAATATTTATAGTCGTAATCTTCGTCTCGCTCATCTTCATCCTTAGTATCACGCTCTCCCCATTCTATCCTACTTCCAACTCTATCAATCCAAGGGAAATCAAAGGCATAATCAAATCCTCCCATAACATCCTGTTTTGTCCTTTCCTGATCGTCCTTTTTCTTCTCTAGTTGCTCTATCCTATAGGAAGATTTAAGCAGTAGCTTTTTCTCTAAGAAGTAATGATCTCCACTAACTTTAGCAAATATCTTTAACTGATCCTTCTCTCCTGCTGCTGAATAATCAAACTTATCTACCCCAACAGCCAGAGAAAGGGTATAGACATCTTTTTTCTTATAATAAACCGATGGCTCAACCCTAAGCTCATCATATTCATTTCTTGGTTTATTTTTATAACGTTTCTCTTTATATTTCAGTCCAATATCAGTTCTAAGGGATTCCTCTTTAAGTTTCTTTTGATAATACCTCCAATTTGTCTTAAATATCCTTGAGATATTATCCAGGGCATCACGACCTGCATAGTCCTTGTCATATATAAATGAACTAAAATCATAGGCTAGACAATCTGCTACCTCCCCTTCAAGCCGAAGGTGGTAATTCTGATAGGTATAATCGTCATCAGTATCTTCTTCCTCGTAATCCTCAGAGGTAGATCTTTTACCCACCTCTGTATAACCACTTAAAGCAAGATCATCAAAATTTATCAGCGCACCTTTATCTTCGGATTCAATAAATAATTCTGCATGTGCACTTGATGATAAGGTCAGGGTTACTACTATTATAATCAGTACTCTTCTCATTATAATAAACCTCCTCATCTCAATCAGCGGTATCTCTTATAATTTTTCTACCATGCTCATATCTATCTTCATAGCTGCTGATTGCATAATAGCATCTATTGAAAGCACAAGTTGATGATTCTTTTGATCCTTTCTTACAATATAACCTTCAACGCCTTTAAACGGACCTTTTTTTATGTATACTCGATTTCCTTCCTTCAAATAGGGATAATTATCTAGTTCTACATTATTTTCAACCATGGTTCTAAGAGAAAGGATATCCTTCTCCGGCACTGGCACTAATTTATACCCATTACTTACAAACTTAACCGCCCCCTTTATCATTAATACATCTAATTTTTGGATAAGGTTAGTCTTAACGAATACATATCCTCTAAATAAAGGTTCTTCTACAATCTTCACCCTATCAGACCACTGTTTTTTAACCTTTCGTAATGGAAGGAATGCATCTATTTCTCTTCGTCTTAGTTGCTCATTGATCAACCTTTCGTGTCTACTTCTGGTATATAAGGCATACCATTTTAAGGAATATACGATCTCCTCATCCACCTTATTTGCCTCCAGCTCTATCATTCTTGTTCTTACTTGTGCAGTAATAATATCTTATCCTCCTCTATCCCTAGTCCTTTAATATTTTTTTTAATCTGAAGCGCTGAATGAAATGAGGTTATTAATATCTTATCATATTCAATTTTTTTCAGCCTTTCTTTATCTATGATCTGATACCTAAAAAAAACATGGCCAGCCTTTTTATCATCTACGATTCCGACTAATACTAAGTCAGTATTAGTAAGATAGGTATAGGCAATCTCAGCAACCTCACCTGCCCCATAAAAGATTATCTGTTTAGCCTTTATTTCTTCTAATCCCTTAAAACTTTCAATTACTGCATTTTTAACCGTCTTATAAAAATCCATAGAATATTGAAGATATTTTAGGGTTAGACTTGCCTTCTCTTTCATCCCTTTTGTGGTCAATAGATACTTTACTCTATTGGATGGAATAGTGGTTATCTTTATATACCCTTTCTTAGCGATTCTTTTAATAAAGGCATTGACGATTCCAAGAGACATCCCAAGAGATAACGCAATGTCTCGTTGAGTTATCTTTTCGTCACCTTCTATTTTATTTAATATCTCCAGGGTATAAAGGTCTTTTTTTTCCACTTATCTTACTTACTCCTTGCGTTCAAAAGATGAACAAGATTAAAACAAAAAAAAACTCGTGTCAATAACTATTTTTTTCACCTCCTGAAAAATACCTCACTAAATGATCTATAGCCGATCGTCCCATTGCTAAAACCGCCTCTAAGGCATTCCCTCCTATATGAGGTGTTACCATAAGGTTGGGTAATGAGAGTAGAGCTAAGTCAACTGGCGGTTCACCATGAAAGACATCAAGGGCTGCAGCCCGAATCAACCCCTCTTTTAAGGCCTCCTTTAAGGCCATTTCATCAACTACGTCTCCTCGGCTGGTGTTTATGAGCACTGCACTCCTTTTCATTTTCTTAAACTCTGGAGCGCTTATTAAATGGTGGGTTTCTTCAGTAAGTGAGACATGTAGACTAACAATGTCAGCTTCCTGGAGAAGATCGTCAAGAGATAATGGAACAATCTCATGGTTTGCATAAAATTCTGTAAAGGTTAAAATATCATTGACTATTATTCGGCACCCAAACATCTTTAAAAAAGGAACCAGCTCTTTTCCAATATTTCCACAGCCAATAATACCCACTGTCTTATTTGTAAGCTCCCATCCGCCATCTTTAATCCACTTTCCCTGTTTAAGCTGAAAACCACTAAAGAAAATATTCCTCTGAAGTCCCAGCATAAAACAGAGTACAAGTTCAGCAACAGAACGTTTATTAACCCCTGGAGTCCAACCTAAAAGGATTCCCCGTTTTTCAAGGGCTGCTAAATCGATATTATCCAAGCCAACACCATATTTCGAGATAATCCGAAGTTTTGATAATTGACCTAATAAATCATCGGTTATTTGCTCTAATCCAATGATTGCCCCCGAACATCCTTGTAGAAATTCAGGAAGATCTGAGACAGGTATAACCTTTCCTGTATTGTTAAACCTTATATTTTTAAAATATGCTGATATCTCTTTTCGGAGAATCTCGTTCTTACAAAAAGAGCTGCTGGTAATTGCAATTAAATCTAGAAACATTTCTTTCCCTCCTTAAGTACCTCTTGAATCCTTTGTAAATATTCAGTAAACCCTCTTTTTAAAAATATTTTTTTCACCACAAAGAGCACAAAGAATTACTTATTTTTATTATTTGTTCTTTTTCCCTTTGTGATCTTTGTGCTTTTTGTGGTTCATCATTTTTTAGGTTAACTTATTATAAAACCGTGAATAAAAAATTTACTAAAGGGTTTACTGAATATTTACATCCTTTTTATTATCTCAACAATAGTATCTTTTTCATTATACACGGGAACTATAATAGAAAGTTTATTTTTTTGATCCATCCGTCCTTACTCCTTCCAAATAATCTGTCTCCTTTAATTCCAATAACCTTAGGCCGATTATACATAAAATAAGCAAGACTAGTAAAATAACTATTACAGCTTCTTTAGGAACAATCGTTAGAATAAAAGATATCCCGCCAAAGATAATTGAAATACCATATAAAAGCAAGGCTGCCCTTTTAGGAGGCATCCCAATGTTTAGCAACCTGTGATGCAAATGCTTTTTATCGGCCTTAAAGGGGTGTTCTCCATTAATTATTCGTCTTATAATTGAAAGAAGGACTTCCAGGACAGGGACTCCCAAAATTATTATCGGAACCAAAAGAGCAATGGCGGTTGTCCCTTTCCTTGTTCCAATTAGAGAGACACAGGCCAGGATATACCCGATAAACATACTTCCTGTATCTCCCAAAAATATCTTGGCTGGGGGGAAATTATACCTTAAAAACCCCAGTGTCCCTGCCAACAAACCTATTAAGATAGTTGCAATTAAGACCCTATTTTCCCTTAGCTCTGGCAATAGTAAAAAAAAAGAGGCGATACAAACTATCCCAGCGGCAAGACCATCAATACCATCTATGAGATTTATAGCATTTATAATCCCAATAATCCATAAAATTGTAATTACTCCCCCAGCCATCCCAAGAGACAGCACCCCTCCGGCTGGATTCGTTAAAATATTTATTCGGAAACCAAAAAAATAAGCGATTACGGCCACAAGACATTGGATAGATAACTTAACCAGGGGAGAGACTCCTTTAAGATCATCATAAATACCTAGAGTGACTATCAAGGTTCCCCCAAGCAATAGATTTAAAACAATGTTAGTATCACCAGATATTAGATTCCTCCCTAACATATAAAGCACTATCATTACAAATGAAAAATAGATCGCCAGGCCACCAAAGGTAGGTATTGGAAACTTGTGGGTCTTATGTTTTGTAGGGATATCCAGGATTTGAAACTTGTAAGAAAGTTTAATTATTATTGGGATAGATAGGAGTGATACACTTAATGATATTAAAAAAACTGTGAGATAATAACTAATCACGTTTTACCCTTGAGCTAAATTCTTTCTCTAAACCTTGAAAGATACTCTGCCAATTATGATATTTTTTTATATACTCCCTGCCTTTTTGTCCTACTTCCGCTCTCAAAGTATTATCTTTTATTAACCTGACTACTAAAGATGCGAATTCTTCTGGTTTATCTGTTACAAAAATAGCTTTTCCTATATCAGCGGAGATCCCTTCGTATCCCAAACCTGTAGATACAACAGGTACCCCCATAGCCATAGATTCTAATATCTTATTTTGTATACCTGCCCCAGCCCTAAGAGGACATACTGAAACCTTAGCATATTCCAGGATATCTTTTAGGTTTTTTACCTCTCCAATAACTGTAATATTTTTTCCTTCCAGGTTGCCGACTGCTCTTGAAACATTTGCCCCTACAATACAAAATCTTACTTCCGCAATTTCTTTAAGAATTAAAGGAAATATCTCTCGCAAAAAATATTTAACCGCATCCTGGTTTGACCAGGAATTCATATTCCCAAGAAAGACAATTACTGCCTTTTCATCTAAAAATACTCGTTTTTGGTTCTTGGTTACTGGTTCTTCGTTCTTCGTTCTTCGTTCTTCGTTCTCATCGTAACCTACACCGTTAGAGACAACTAAAACATCTCCAGCATGGTCTTTTTTAAGTAGCCATTTTTTATCAATCCCAGAAACTACTATATTCAACTGATGATTTTTCAGAACGATCTCTTCATATCTTCTCACTTTTAAAAATTCAAGATATACTAACATTTTCCAAAAAATATTTCTATACCTTAGAGATCGCCATAAGGACAAAGAGATAGCGTCTACTGGTAGGGCTATTTTATATACCCCATTTAAGCTGTTAGAATATTGCTCCATTCGGATTAGGTGGCTTATAACAATATCATAATTTCCTGTATTTATTTTATCCAGTATCTTCTCTCTCATTTTTTTGGATGAATAGTATTTGATCTGAAAGGGTAAGCGGCTGAAAATCCCTATCCCACATTTAAGATATGATAAATAAGAGGGGAGATAAACGGTTTCTATCTCAGCACAATATTTCTCTAATTCTTTTTTGTATTTTAATTGCTTTTTATCTTCAATAAAGGTGAGGAGGGTAAGAGAATGTTTTTTTGATAGGTATTTGAGATAATTATAGACGGTTATCCTGTCCCCACCATAAACAGGATAAGGCAGGCGAGAGCTTAAAAAAAGTATTTTCATCTGAAGATTCCGTTCTTGGTTTGTTATTCTTGGTCATTGGTTTGTAACATTATAATAGAAGAAGGGGTAAATTTACAAAATATTTTTTGTACTTGTTAGCATCCTTTATCGAATTCCATTGACAAATAAAGGGTTAGCGTATATTATTTTGTATGGCGGCTGGAAAATAATCGAACAAAACAATAACAGAACAGACAACTACCAACTATTTAAACTACTTTTACAGACTTTCTTTCCCCTTTATTTTCTATCGGAATAGCCTACAAATGTACCACAACAAAAAATGAGTAGCTCTCTACACCCTAGGTTTACTCGAGGTAAGAGCAGAAGTGCCAAACCTTATGTAATCCTGGATCAGATTAAAAGACTGGCAGAGATTAGACATCTTTCCAAATTAATCTTGCAGGGCGTAGGAAGACAAAAATCTTTGCTTCGTTCGTTGAAGTAGTCTTTTTGAATTTTCTAAGCTTACTTCCCTAGATTGCCTAACTCGCTTCGCTCAAACAGAGGCGATTTTACGGGAAGTTGCGCTAAGAAAATTTATAAAAAGCCTACTAAATACTCACTAAGCAAAATATTGGAGGTACATCTGCTTAATAAAAACCAAAATTAGAATTGCTGATATTTTTGGTATTTTTTTTACTTCATCATTCTGACTTCATCCTTAATTTATAAGGGGAGGATTAATTTGTTAAACCATATCATTGCAACCCTAAAAACCAACCTAAAAGGGACAATTATCCAAGGCATCTGGGGGGCAGGGGCTGCTTTTATCACAAGTCAGATCTATCAGCATATTCAAAGACCGTTATTAATAATCTGTGCTAATGAAGACTCAGCAGATATCTTCTTTCAAGACCTATCTTTTTTTCATAAAGGGGAAGCTGATTCTCTAAATATATTTCCTCAATGGGAGATATTACCTTACGAGCCCTTATCAGAAGATATAGAGATATCTGAGCAAAGATTAGCTACGTTATATAGGATATCCGGCACTTCCCTTCCAATAGTAATCACTACTATTGAAGCTTATATGAAAAGAATACTCCCAAGAGAGACTCTTTTAAAAAATATCCTGATTTACAATATCGGAGATACTATTGTAAGAGAGGATCTGGCAAGGTATCTCCTAAGGCTTGGTTACAGACAGACAGATATGGTAGAGACAATGGGTGAATTTACTATGCGTGGGGATATTATTGATCTCTTTCCACCACTGACAGATTTGCCTTACAGGCTTGAATTATGGGGGGATGAATTAGAGGGGATAAAGACCTTTGATATCACCTCTCAAAGGTCGCGTCAAAAGATAGAGGCCATAAAAATTCTCCCTCTACGAGAGGTACTCCTTGATGATGCCTCTCGCCAGAGGCTTTTATCCTTATTAAGAGATGCCCCTGAAGAGGGTTATTATCAAGAGGCGTTCAATTCCTTAGAGCAAGGTTCTCTCTTTCCTGGGGTAGAACAGTTTCTTGGTCTTATTTATCCTCAGGCTGATTCTCTTTTAGATTATCTACCTAAAGAGACCCTGATTATCTTTAATGAGCTCGATAAGGTAAAAGAAAAAATCAAGGAATTTAAGACTGAGATAGAAGAAAATTTTAGCTATCTTAACCAAAGGGGGCGACTTTATCCAACTCCTGACAAGAATTATGATCTCGATTTTAATGCAGATAATATCTTAAACAATATCTCTTCTGTTGCCTTTGAGACCTTAAAATACCAAGAAGTGTCTAGTCAGGATATCTTTCAGCTCTCCCTTAAATCATCAAGAGAGATTAAGGTTCAGGCTGACTTGGAAGAAAGAAAGGGGTCGCGTTTTCTACCGATTATTAATCAGATAAAGAGGCTGCAAGAAGAAAAGTATCTGGTCTTTCTTATTACCCATAACAAAGGTCAGGCTCAGCGTCTCCAGGAATTACTTCATGAGTATGAGATTGCCAATCGGTTTCATGCCAATAAGTGCTTCCCTGATCTCTACCCTAATGATCTTGAGATATCTTCGATTATTATCTGTTTAGGATCAATAACAAATGGATTTCTCTTCCCCGAACACAAATTGGCCATAGTAAGCGAGGAAGACCTCTTTGGTGAGAAGAAAAAGGAGACCCAGCGTAAGGTAGCTAAGAGTGGGAGACACCTGGTCTCCTTGAGTGATCTTAAAATTAATGACTATATTGTCCATATAGAACATGGGATAGGAATTTACAGAGGTTTGAAAAAGATGACCGTTGCTGATCTTTCAAAAGATTTTCTAATCCTTGAATATGCTGACCAGGACAAAATATATGTACCTGTAGAAAAAATTAATCTAGTTGAAAAATTTTTAGGTTCAGGAGGGGTTGCCCCAAGAATTAATAAACTTGGGAGTAAGGCTTGGGAACAGGCTAAAGCCAAGGCCAAAAAGGCAGTCGAAGAGATTGCTGGTGAGCTTATTAAGCTTTACGCCTCTCGAAAAGTTGCTGAGAGTTTTACCTTCTCTCCTGATAATAATTGGCAAAGGGAATTTGAGGACTCCTTTGAATATGAGGAAACTCCTGATCAACATCAGGCCATAATTGAAGTCAAACAGGATATGGAATGTCCCAAGCCAATGGATAGATTATTATGTGGTGATGTTGGCTATGGAAAGACCGAGGTTGCCATGCGCGCAGCCTTTAAGGCGGTCATGGATAATAAACAAGTGGCCATTCTTGTGCCAACAACGATCTTAGCTCAACAGCATTATCAAACCTTTTCCCAAAGGTTTGCCCCCTTTCCTGTAACTATCGAGGTCTTGAGCCGTTTCAAATCTCCTAAAGAACAAAAAAAGATTACTAAAAAATTACGAGAAGGAGTAGTTGATATTATTATAGGTACTCATCGTCTTCTCCAAAGCGATATTGCCTTTAAGGATATTGGCCTTTTAATTGTTGATGAAGAACAGCGGTTTGGGGTTACTCATAAAGAAAAACTAAAAAAGCTCAAACATGGAGTAGATATCCTGACCATGACAGCTACCCCTATCCCAAGGACATTACATATGTCACTCTCAGGGATTAAAGATATCAGTGTTATCGAGACTCCACCCCAAAACAGATTGTCAATTGTTACAAGTCTTATAAGACTAGATGAGCATATCCTAAAAGAGGCCATTTCAAGAGAACTTGAGAGGGGTGGCCAGACATTCTTTGTTCATAATCGAGTTGAAAATATTGAATCAATGGCAACCTTTATTCAAAAAATAATCCCTAATATCAGAATAGCCGTAGCTCATGGACAAATGGATGGGCACTCCTTAGAAAAAATCATGCTCAATTTTCTGAATAAAAAGTATGATCTCTTACTGGCAACTACTATTATTGAGTCAGGTCTTGATATGCCTAATGTCAATACCATCATAATTAATCGAGCTGATAGATTTGGTTTAGCCCAGATTTACCAGCTTAGGGGAAGGGTTGGAAGGTCCAAGCATAGGGCATACGCCTATCTAATAGTCCCTCCAGAACGCTCTTTAACTGATGATGCCAGAAAACGACTCCAGGCGATCCAAGAGCTCAGTGAACTTGGTTCTGGATTTAGGCTAGCCGCCTTTGATCTTGAGATCAGAGGGGCAGGAAACCTCCTGGGGAGAGAACAGCATGGGAATATCTGTGCTGTAGGTTTTGATCTCTATTGTCAGCTACTTGAAGATATGGTTATGGAATTAAATGGGACCCCAAAAGAAGAAACTTTTGAGGTAACCGTAGATTTAAGGTTTAATGCCTATATCCCAGAGGATTATATTAGTGATGTTAATCAAAAACTGACTACCTATAAACGCCTTGCCTCTATTACAAGCCTTGAGGAGCTAAAAAACATCAGAGCAGAATTAGGTGATAGATATGGAACTATTCCTTCTCCCGCTGAATCCCTCTTACAAACAGTTGAGATAAGGATATTGGCCCTTAATTTAAAGATACAAGAGATAAGACGTAAAAATAATCAAATCGTCTTTAATTTTCCAGAAAAGACAGATGTTAATCTTGAAAAATTAATTGGTGTGTTAAAAAGATATTTTACAGATTTTCGTTTTACACCGGAGAATAGTCTTGTTATTAAGATTGATAGTCATAACCAAAACCAAATTTATGAAAAGGTTAAAAATTTCTTGCAACAACTATAAGGGATCTAATATAAAGTAGTTTTTTTACTTTATATTAGATCCCTTATAGTTGTCTTTTTTTGGGTATAGGGCTACAAAAAGAAAATATTTCATGTAGTTGTCCTACTTCAAAATATTTTTAGGATTGCAATACTAATTATTTTATATTATTATAGTATTGTAGTCCTAATTATCGTCTTATAATCCTTTAATGAGTCTACTATGAGGAAAAAAGTAACTACTGTAAATCAAACATTTAAAAAAATCTTAGAAAGAGCTGAAGATTTAGGAGTTACTGATTTAGCGAAATAGCATACTCATTATCTCTATAGAACAGAAAAAAACAAGGTTCTCCCCGCTTGCAACGGGGATAAAGTAAAAAAGCTACTTTATCCCCGTTGCAAGTATATTAGAATAACAAAATATTTTATTATGCAAATCAAAAATACTTATAATTTACCTCTCGATTTTAACAACCTATTATTGCCAATCCTTCTAATAACCATCTCCCTGTCAATCCTTACCTCATGTCAAGATTACAAATTATTAAAGGGTAAAAAGAATAAAAATCTTATTCTGGGAGAGGTTAATGGAGAGGAGATTAAACTTGATGAATTTAATAAAAAATTTAGTTATACTGTCGTTACTCCTTTTGCCCTTACAAAGACAGTTGAGACAAATTTTAAATTATTAAAAAAACAATTTTTTGAGCAATATATTGAGAATAGGCTTATTCTACAAGAGGCTAAAAAAAAGAATATAATTATAAGTGATGACGCTTTAAATGAGGCTATAAATAGAATTGTAAAAAATTATCCTAATGGGGATATTAAAGAAGTGTTAGCAGAAGAAGAGATCTCTTGTCAAGATTGGATGGATAATCTTAAAGAAGCTTTACTGATTAAAGAGACTGTCTCTACTCTCGTATTTGATAGCATAAATATACCAGATGAGGAAATAAAGGCTTATTATGAAAATAATAAAGAGGAATTTGAGCAACCAGAACAGGTTAGAGTAAGGCAGATAGTTGTTGAAACAGAAAAAGAGGCCATTGATATATTGGCAGAATTAAAAAAAAAGCCAGGTGACTTTGAAAAAACAGCCAAAGAAAAATCCCTTAGTCCCGAAGGAAAATTTGGAGGAGATCTAGGTTTTTTTGCAAAAGGACAGATGCTTCCCGAATTTGACGATGCAGTTTCTAATCTTCAAAAAGGTCAAATAAGCGATGTGAGGCCAACAGATTATGGCTTCCATATTTTTAGGCTTATAGATAAAAAAACCGCCAGGACACTAACCTTTAATGAGGCATATGATAGTATGAAAGAACAATTAACTCTCAATAAACAGTCTGCCTATCTTCAGGCATGGATAAAAGAACTTAAAAAAAAATCTGTCATTAAGGTTAATTCATATGCCTTAACTATTTCTGAGGAATAAAGATTTCTTTATGGGAAGTCTTCGAGGTTTCAAGCCCTGAATAAGTTGAATTGAAAGAGGAAGCTTAGTTATGAACCAAAAAATTTTAGCAAAAAGGTATGTTAATGTTTTTCTGACAATTTTATTCTGTTTTCTATGTCCTCTGAGGGGAGAAGCTGTTATTATTGATCGAGTAGTAGCAGTAATTAATGATGAGGCTATTCCTTTAAGTGATCTTCAGATTAAAAAAAGTTTTCTACTAGCTCAATCAAAAGACACGTCTTATATTAATCGAGTTGATGACAATATTGTTTTAGAAGGTCTAATTGAAGAAACCTTACAAGTACAAGCAGCACAAAAACAAGGATATAATATCCTGGAAGGACAGGTTGAGGATACTATAAAAAATATTTGCGCTGGTAATAATATTCCCAATACCGAAAGATTAGAAGAAGAGTTAAAAAAGCAGAAGATGACTGTAGAAGATCTTAGAAGGCAAATAAAAAATAGTCTTTTAATTAAAAAAATTGTAAATCAACAAGTAAAAAGTAAGATATTAATTATTGATGAAGATATTAATACTTATTACATACGGCATAAAGACGATTATGAGAAACAAAAAGAATTCCATATCGCTCACATTACCTTACTTTTTCCAAAAAAAGACAGTAAGGAAAGTATCGAACAAAAGGCAAAGGGTATCTTAAATGAAATCAGAGGAGGTATGGAGTTTGGGGAGGCAGCAAGACGCTATTCTGACAGCCCTAACGCAAATGAGAGTGGTGATCTTGGTTTTATGCAAAAGGAAGAGCTGTTGGCTGAGTTTTATAAAGCGCTTGTAAATATGAAGACAGGAGAGATCAGTGAGCCAATTTTTACAGAGGATGGTATTCACATCTTGAAATTAATTGAAGAGAGAGTGCCTTCACCTAAAAATAATATAGAATTAAAAGAAGACATACATATGGCTATTGAAGAGGAACTCTTTCAAAAAAGGTATGGCGAATGGCTGGACAAATTAAAAAAACAGGCGTATATAGAAATAATGATGAAATAAAAAATAAATGAAGCTTATCAGAGACACTAATGAATTTGACGATATCAAACAGAATATCGTTGCTACGATAGGAAATTTCGACGGCATTCATCTTGGACATCAAAGGGTTATAAAGGATGTAGTAAAAAGCGCCCACGATTTAAACCTCCTTAGTTGCCTTATTACCTTCGAACCGCACC
>JAZDLJ010000434.1:0-3712 GCA_043802115.1 bacterium
TGTGTTGCTTCAAACGGAATCGGACTTTCTTAAATATGAGATAGCGAATAAAATAGAGTAAAAAGATTGTCTATAGAGGGTGATTGAAGGTCTTGTGTTCCATCTGTAAGTCGATCTCACTTTGAAGGATTGTTGGGCAAAGGGAGTTGGTTTATCTCTGCCTCCGTGCGAAATGAAAGGGAAGTGGGCAAAGGGGGACGGCTATTTGAGGCTTCGCTCATCCTGACATCCAAAGAAAGTAAGGTTTGCAAGAGATTGGAGAAAAAGCTATTACCACCTCACTTTGCTAATAATATGACAATCTTGATTTTCCTCTTATGCCTTAAAAAACTTCGGGGTTTGGGGCAGAGCCCCATCTAAAAAAATTCGCTTCCTCATTGAACGAAAAAGTCCGATTCCCTGTGAACCAACACAATTAATTTTATGTTAAGGAGGGTGTATAAGTGAACAACCAAGAAAAAAATCAAACAGAAACAATTCCAATGGAAAGACTAGATCCCAATTTTAAGTACGAAGTCGCATCGCAACCTGGGGGTGAGAATATAACTCATTGCTTCTCCTGTGGCGTGTGTACCGCAGGTTGTCCAATTACTGAGATCGATGACGAATATAATCCCCGCAAGATAATCCGTATGGTCTTATTAGGGATGAAGGAAAAGGTCTTATCCTCTGATACGATCTGGTTATGTTCCCTTTGCTATCGCTGCTATGCCCGTTGTCCTCAGAATGTAAAATTTACAGATATCATGTCTGTCCTAAGGGATATGGCGATCAAAGAAGATTATGTAAGTCATTCATTCCTTGAGCATATGGAGGAGATTGATCGGATAAGCCAAAAAGTTAGACGTGGGATGGTAAAGGCGGTTATTGGCAGAAAAAGAGAGAAGTTTGAGGAGGATAAGAAGGGGTTGGCATCGAGGGTGGTAGGGGAGGTCTAGATTCTGAGAAGATGAAAAAATAAGAAATTGAGAAGGTAAGTAAAAAGATAGAAGATGATAATTTATAGTTTAAAAAGTTCAAATTGGTCATGAAAAAACTAGGTTTTTTGTCTATACATCCTTCGTTAACATATAGATACGGTAAAAAAGGCTGAAGAAGCTATTGAGGATGGTAGAATTATTTCTGTTGAAGAACTGAAAAAAGAGATGTCCAGGAGGAAATATGTTAAAGAAAAAAAGTTTAGCAGAAATTTTAAATTATGCTGAGCAACTTTCCGAAAGACAGCAACTCGAATTGATTTCAAGAGTTTCTATCCGGATTTTAAACCACAAAGACAAAAAAATAAAGACAAAAAGTTGGATGGAGATGGCTGGTTTAGGGGCAGAGGTTTGGAGAGGTATAGATGTGCAAGATTATATCAATAAGGAGAGGGAAAGTTGGGAAAGATAAGGGAAAGACTTTTAAATTATTCTTGTGTTTTTTTAGACACCTCTGTTTTTATATACCATTTTGAAAAAAATGGATCATATTTTAATATTACTAAGGAGATATTTTCGAGATTAGATGATAAGCTAGGTTTTAGCGCTGTTACATCAATCATTTCTTTGTTAGAGCTATGTGTAAAACCTATTAAAGATTCAAGAGATGATCTAGTAGAAGAATACTCTCAAAAATTACTTTACGATCAAAGGTTGACAACATGGATGATAGATAAAGAGGTCGTCTTGAAGGCTGCTAATCTTCGTGCAACCTATGCAATTAAAACCCCTGATGCTATCCAAATAGCTACTTCTATACTTGGAGAAACAGAGGTTTTTATTACTAATGATAAGAGATTACGGATAGTAAATGAAATTGAAGTATTAATATTAGATGATTTTTTATAATCCTTGGTGTATGCATCCTTGCATAGATATGGAGGGGGATAGATAAAAATACTGAGAAATTTTATAATAGCCTGTTTTTTATTTTTTCTAGCAGGGATAATATTACTTTTAGGCTTTCGTCACTATTATTTCGTTAAACCAGCCTTGAGAGATTGGGATGTGCGGTCAAGATATGAGTGCAAAATATCCAGATTCAAAAAGTCAGTTTTTATTAAAGCTAGTTGAAAAGATACCTATTTTAAAAATTTTATTTTTAAAATTTGTGTTTTGGTATATTCGTCCTATGTTTTGGCGGCTTGCTATTAGCTGAATCTACGGATCAATGAGGATAGCGTGTAGCACAAAAGAAATACGGTAATTGTAAACAACTTTATTGAAGACATTAACAAAGAGAGGGAACGTTGGGAATGAGAGGAGAAACATAACTGATATAGGGAGTCACTTGATGGAAGATAAGGTAGATACAGATATTGAACCCTTAGCATTTAGTAAAGAGATTTTTTTAAACCATTCTGAAAAAGATTTTGTTAATGAGATACTAAAGAAGGGGATCTTAATCTATAAAGAGGGGAAGGTTTTGATTTGAGGGCAATGACCAGAGGAGTGACTAAAGGATGAGAAATTTTGATCCTCGTGGTGAGGTATTTTAGATGAAGATGAAAGAGTATATGGTATCACTAGATATTATAACTTCTCTCTCAACGACGAGCCAGAGTATGTCCGAATTGTTGGGTTCAAGATGCTCAATGCTTGAGTGTACGGAAATAGATCATGGAAGTTTATGGAGGTTAGAATCTAATTTAGATGAAAAAGTATCTCTCAAGGCTCATGTTGAATCCATAATAGCTATGATACCTTCTGGAATTTCGGTAAAATCAAATGATTTTATTAAAGAATTATACCTTGTTATTGGTGTACTTTATTACTCTGCAACATGTACAGTAACCTTTCCATTTGAGTGTATAAGTTTGCTTATCTCTAAATTTCCAGGAATTAATATTGAAATTATATGTTATCCCTGCTCAGAAGAGTTAGATGATGAGAAGAAATAGGATTGGGATTTAATAACTTTCAAGATTAAGTTAATTAAACCTTGGTGTGTAGTTTTTATACGCAAATGGTCAGAGGAGGATTATATGGGAATACAAATGGTAGGACGGTATGTCATAACAGATTCAGCGGTTTGTCATGGAGAACCGATTTTCAGGGGTACACGTATCTTGGTTGCAGATGTTTTGGAGCAAGTGGCTAACGGTATGGACTGGGAAGTTATTATTGAAGAGTGGCGTGGATCATTGCCTAAGGAGGCGATAGCTGAGGCCGTTCGTTTAGCCCGTGAATCGTTAATAACCCATGCTTCTGAACTAACACCAGAGATGGCGGGGGTATGAACGTTCTGGATGAGAATATCGCTGATAGCCAACGGCAGCTTTTATCTTGTTGGCGGATTAAGATTCGCCAGATTGGTTATGAAATTAGTTACAAGGGGATAAAAGATGAAGAAATTATCCCTCTTTTGCATCAAATAGGTACGGTAACATTTTTTTCAAGGGATTTAGGATTTTATCATCGTAAATTTTGTCATCCCACTTACTGTTTAGTTTGTTTGGCTGTAGGACAGTATGAGGTAGCTAATTTTATTCGTCGTTTTTTAAGACATCCTACCTTTGATTCTCAGGCAAAAAGAATGGGAAAAGTGGTTTTAGTTACTCATAGGAGATTGCGAATGTGGAAACTCTATGGAGAAAAAGACGATGATTTAAGTTGGGTTTATTAGAAGTTCTTGCTGTAATCCATTTTAAACGAGATTTTTCTTCAGGAGATTTTGAGAAGGTAAGGAAGTTTAGCAAGGGATAAGTAAAAAATGAGGAGCTGACCAATGACCC
>JAZDLJ010000463.1:0-3777 GCA_043802115.1 bacterium
TCGTTCGTTGAAGTAGTCTTTTTGAATTTTCTAAGCTTGCTTCCCTAAATTGCCTAACTCGCTTCGCTCAAACAGAGGCAATTTTACGGGAAGCTGTGCTAAAAAAATTTACAAAAAACCTACTAAATAACTCACTCCAGCAAAATTTTTGTCTTCTCTTGCCTAGAGAATAGAGTATTTATTTTGGAAAGATGTCTATTAAGAGACGAAAGTGTTTGAGGTAATTCAGGGTGAATGAGCTTTCTAATCAACCTTATTTTTTTGATCACGGACTCCGCTTTGAGCGCCAATGTTGTGGCGTTTGTTGCACTGGTGAGCCAGGAACTATTTACGTTAATCAACAAGATATCCTTCAACTAGCTAATTTTCTTGAGATATTAACTAAGAACTAAATTTTTAAATGAAAACAATATCTTTAGCCCCTTATGCAGTAACAGAAAAAAAATCAAAGGGCCGTGATTATCCAGAAGAAGAGCACAGCTACCGATCGGCATTTCAAAGAGATCGCGACAGGATAATCCATTCAACAGCCTTTAGACGGCTTGAGTATAAGACCCAGGTCTTTGTCTATCATGAGGGAGACCTCTATCGTACTAGATTAACCCATACCCTTGAGGTGGCTCAAATCGCCAGGACGATTGCGCGGGCCTTAAACCTCAATGAAGATCTAGCTGAGACCATCGCTTTAGCACATGATTTAGGCCATTCCCCCTTTGGTCATGCAGGAGAAGACATCCTGAATACCCTTATGCAAGGTCATGGAGGTTTTGAACATAATCAACAGAGTCTCAGGATTGTAGAGCATATAGAGTATAAGTATCCAAAGTTTAGAGGCCTAAATCTAACCTGGGAAGTTCGAGAAGGAATGTGTAAGCATAAAGTATATCATAACCTTGCCCTAGATGTTCAAAAAGATCAGAACCGATTTCCAAGCCTGGAGGCCCAGGTTGTGAATAGGGCTGATGAAATAGCCTACAATAACCATGACCTTGATGACGGGCTGACCTCTGGAATTTTATCTCAAAAAAACCTAGGCCAGGACATTGATTTGTGGAAGGATTCAAGTGAGGATATAAAAAGACAATTTCCAGAGATATCTCCCAAGTTGAGACAATCCTCGATAATCCGTTCAATTATAAATAGGTATGTAACAGATCTGATAGACACAACTAACAAGAGGTTAACAAAAAATAAAATAAAAACCCTGGAAGATGTGCGTTTAAGTAAGATTCCTATAGTAGCATTTAGTAAAACAGTTCAAGCCCAACATAAGGTATTAAAAGAATATTTATGGCAGAATATGTATACCCATTATAGGGTTAGAAGGATGGAAAAAAAAGCCCAAAAAGTTGTTGCAGATATCTTTCTGGCCTACCAAAGTGATCCTGGGATGATGCCACCCCAACTGACTCACTATATAGAAAAAGAAGGAAAGGAACGGATAATCTGTGATTATATTGCAGGGATGACCGATCGATTTACCCTTCAGGAACACAGGAGACTTTTTGATCCTGAAGAGAAGGTGTGAAAAAAAAAATGGAAAAATTAAGGGTTATTGGTTACGAAGTGGGAATAAGAAAAAAGGGCGGCGTAAGGTACTTAATCCATTATCGCCTAGTCCATCATCTAGAATCCTTATTGTAAAATCGATTACTTCATGAATATTATAGATCTCATTGCCTTCTTGAATAATACCAGTAGCAATTATCGTCACAGGGTAGTCTCCTGGGGCGAAATCTCTTGAATCAAATTTCCATGCCTTATAATATCCTTTACCAATAGTATATAAATCTATAATATAACCATTTATAGGAGATGCACAAACCAATATTTCTGTGCTAAAACAGTCGATTAGGCCTAAATCAATTAAATCTTTAGTAATACTTTCCCCAGCTTTAACTGTAATTATATTATTCATATTAACATTAAGAGATTGATCCCCAGGAAATTGATCCTCCTGGTCAGATACAATAAGCTTGAATGATGTGGTTGAAGCCGAAGTCTCATTATTTTTTTCATTGGCTTTGATTTTTATCTTATACTCTCCAGGTTTTGATAATGAAGGCATAATAATCAGGTCTTCTTCTTTTATTTTATATGATAATCCAGTAGGTGGGTCAACTATTGAATATAAAAGTTGATTTCCATTTAGCTCAGTAGCATCTAAATCATTAACATCTGAAGCAGAAACAGGAGGATTAGCCATAAGCTTATAGCAAACAGAAGAAAGAGATGAACTAACCTCCTGATCTCGCAGTGGTTCAATGTTAAGAGGATTATTGAATTCACTACTTGTCCATCTTTCTTCATTAAAACTTAGAATAAGCGCTAATGAATCGATTGCTTCTGTATTTGAAAATGAGGAATTCAAAGAAAGCTCATTTATCCAACTAGTATCTTCCCAGACTTTTTCATTTAAGATTATGATATCTTCAAAACTAGTAAGTTGAGTAGCATCATCTGTTACTTCTATTTTTATATATGGAATAGTGATGTCGGTTTTGATCTCAGCTATTTTCTCAGAAGGTAGACTTAACTGAGCTAGGTTTGGCCAGCAGGTATAACCAAATCTCTTCAAGGCGCCTTGTATTGCTGTTAACAGATTAACTTCTCTGATAATAATTGGCGCTTCTCCCCACCATGATTCTCCATAGAAAACAGGGGGAGATAATGGAAGATATTGGGGAAGAACATTTATTGATATTGGTGTTATAGAAGGAGTCCCACCGATATCTTTATAATTACGAGTATTATTTAAAGAAAATTTGAGTTGGGTATCCTTATATTTTTCAAGAAGTTTATTTAAGCTAATAGGGTCATTTGGATAATCTTCAATAAATTTCCATCCCTCACGATCCTGGATAATATTAGCAAAAAACCATTCTTTCTTATCACAATCATAATCAAGTTGAAAGATATATTGTAAATCTTCATTTATCGCTGAAATTTGTTGTTTGTAACTATTTCGTTTAGTCATTATTAGGGGGCTGCCTACTTTAAATAAATATGGTGGATCTAATAGCCCAACTTGAATATCCTTAGAACTAGTATTTTTTTCATTGACTTTTTGAATATCTCTATCTGGGTCAATTTCTACATGTATTGTATGTGTGCCAGTAACTCCTTCAGGAACATGCCAGTTAACTGTTATTGTCTTATGCCCACCTGCTGGGATAGAGGTAGGAACACAAGCAATTAGTTCCTTTGTTGAAGAAGATGGCGACCGATCATAAAAACAAACTGGAATCTTATCTAAAGATAAATCTCCAGGGTTATTAATTGTTGCAGAGATATCCATTTCCTCTCCCTGTTTGATAACCTCTTGATTAGGATATGGATAATAAAAATTTATAGGATCTGGGACTAGTTCTAAGCCAGGATTAAAGATATGACGTAACACACAGAGGTCATTTCGTATTGTTGAAGGGATATTTTCTATAGATTCTCCATTATCTAACTGTTTGGTTGAAAGTTCAATTATCTTGTTGTGATAAGCGATTATCAATTCACCTGAAGAAGAGAGTATAGGACATAAGGCCTCTTTCAGAGAGTTTTCAGTTTGGTCATCGTCTTGAGATAGATTAATAGTTTCAAGCGCTGCCTTAAGGAAATTTTCTTTTTGTAAATCCTTATAACACATATAAATCTCATTCCCCATCTGCTCTGTTTCTTCTTGCCAGATTACCAATAATCCAAGATCATCCATTGTTATTTTATAGTCTATAGACTGGTTAGGGATATTATCTCGTATATAACAGCAATTACCATTAAAATCAG
>JAZDLJ010000475.1:0-8670 GCA_043802115.1 bacterium
TAAAAAACAATTTTTCAAATTTTTTCGTGATTTTACTACTTTGTTTTTAAAGATGATACTAAAAAAGCGTAATTATGTTTAGTCAAAATATTTTTTTTCAGATTTTCTCCGTGGTTAATTTTTAATCGTACAGCTTGAAAAATTTGGAGAAGGGGAGATAAATTGTTGTTGCTTTTTTTGATAAGGAAATTTAAATTTTTATAAAAAGGAAGTTTTCAATTGCAAAAATGAGCTATATATTTTATTATAAAGAATCTAAATTTTAAGAAGAAAGAAAGAGAGTATAACTAAATGCTAACTAATACCTTCATTCACATTCCGAATATCAATGAATTAGCCGAGAAAGAACTATGGGATAATAATATCTTAACCTGGGAAGATTTATTAAGTAATCCCCTTAGTCAAATTGTCCTTGGGGATAAATATAAGCCAGTGAGAGAATTTATTGTCCTCTCCCAGGAACATCTCCTTAATAATGATATCTCGTTTTTTAAACGATTAATGAGCCCCGATGAGATGTGGCGATTGTATAAACATTTTAAGGATAAGGTTGCCTATTTAGACATAGAAACTACAAATATTATTGCGGGAAAGGGAGATGTTACCGTAATAGGTATTTATAATGGTAGAGAGGTTAAAGAGTTTGTTCACGGTAGAAATCTACATGATTTTGTGAAAGAAGTATTAAATTATGAGTTACTTGTGACGTTTAATGGTAGTAAATTTGACATACCATTTCTAAAACACTATTTTAAAGATAATATATCCCTTGACCATGCCCATATTGATCTGAGATTTTTTTTAAAGAGACTTGGTTTTAGAGGAGGGCTTAAGAGGATCGAAAAAGAATTTGGGATTGCTCGTGATAATGAAGTTAAGAATCTGACAGGTTATGATGCGGTTTGCCTTTGGAATAGATATAAAAAAGGTGATCAGGCATCCTTAGATTTGTTAATTAAATATAATACTGAGGATATAGTTAATCTTGAATTTTTAATGAAAAAAGGTTATGAATTAATGGTTGAACAATTACTACCTTCAACCAATTTACTATAGGGAGAGATAAGAAATGAGTAAGACAGTAATTGTTAAAGCCAGGATAGAACCTCAATTAAAAGAGGAAGTTGAAAATCTTTTTAGGACATTAGGACTATCACCGGCTGAAGCAATAAATATATTTTATTCGCAAGTAAAATTAAGGCATGGGTTACCCTTTCCTATAGTGGTCCCTAATGAAAAAACTATCCAGGTATTTAAAGATACTGATGTTGGGGAAAATATTATTTATTCTTTAGATGAATATGATTTGTTTGAAAAACTAGAGATATAATGAAAAGACCTGCTTTTACAAAACAATTTAAGAAAGATTTGACAAGAGAGAAGGATAGAGGAAAGGATATTGAGAAATTAAAAGCGATAATTACTCTTTTTGTACATGAAAAGCAACTTGACAAAAAGAATAGGGATCATAAACTTATAGGCAATTTTAAGAATAGAAGAGAATGTCATATTGAATCTGATTGGTTACTTCTTTATAAATTAACAGAGGAAGAAATTATATTTGAAAGGACAGGTTCACACTCTGATCTTTTTAAAAAATAATAGAGAGCGCCCTTCTAATGCAATTCATAGCAGATCTTCACATCCATTCTCGATACTCCAGAGCAACAAGTCGTGATTGTAATCCTGAAAATCTTTATAAATCAGCTTGTCTTAAAGGTATAAATATAGTCGGAACTGGTGATTTTACTCATCCAGGCTGGATAAGTGAGTTAAAAGAAAAATTAGAACCAGCTGAAGAGGGATTATTTAAACTAAAGGATGAGGTAAAAATAACAAAGGAATTAGAAATCCCTCCCTCATGTAAGAAAGATATTCGTTTTCTCCTTAGTTCAGAGATTAGCTCTATCTATAAAAAAAATGGTAAGGTAAGAAAAATCCATAACCTTATCCTTGCCCCTGATTTTAAGACAGTTGAAAAGATAAATAATCGTCTTGAAAAGATTGGTAATATTAAATCTGACGGTCGTCCGATTTTAGGTCTTGATAGTCGAGACCTACTAGAGATTGCCCTAGAGGCAAACAAAGACATCCTATTTATTCCAGCTCATATCTGGACTCCTCATTTTGCCCTTTTTGGTTCTGTCTCAGGATTTGATGATCTTCATGAATGCTTCGAGGACCTTTCTAGCCATATTTATGCCTTAGAGACAGGATTATCCTCTGATCCCCCAATGAATTGGAGATTATCTGCCTTAGATAATTATGCCCTGGTTTCTAATTCTGATGCCCATTCACCAGCTAATCTTGGACGAGAGGTTAATCTGTTTAATACAGATTTAAGTTATTTAGCTCTACGATCAGCCTTAGTAGAACGAGATCCAAACAGATTTTTGGGAACGCTTGAATTTTTCCCTGAATTAGGGAAATATCATTACGATGGCCATCGTAATTGTGGTATCTGTTACTCACCTTCAGAAACAAAAAAAGCTAATAATATTTGTCCTCAATGTGGAAGGAAATTAACGATTGGAGTCCTTGCTAGGGTGGAAGAATTGGCTGACAGGGAGGATGGGACAATTCCAAATGCAGCCAGGATATTTAAAAGTTTAGTACCTTTGCAAACAGTAATCGCAGAGGTTATAGAAAGGAAATCTCTAACAAAACCTGGAAATTTGATATACACTAAGCTCCTAAACAAATTAGGAAACGAATTAGATATCCTTCTGGATATTCCCTTAGATCAGATTAAAAAAAATGCAGGAGAGCTATTGGCTGAAGCTATAAGAAGATTAAGGAATAGAGAACTTTCTGTCTCTCCTGGTTTTGATGGTCAGTATGGAGAGGTGAGGATATTTAAAGAAGGAGAGAGGGAATGTTTCAAAGGTCAGATGGAGTTGTTTCCCTTTGAAAAGCAGGCCAAGGTAAATTCAAAATCTAGTAAAACCCCTTTGCCAAAAAAAGGGGTAACTGAGAATATAAATAAATCCTCTTACCCACCCCATCTTCCTCAGGGAGAGGACAGGGGTTTTTTATTAACCCAATTAAACGAAAGACAAAAAGAGTGTGTTCAGATTGAGCAAGGGCCTATCATAATTGCTGCTGGACCAGGTACTGGTAAGACCAGGACTCTTTCATATAGGATTGCTTATCTTATATTAGAGAAAGGTTGTAATCCAAGTGATATTTTAGCCATAACCTTTACTAATAAAGCTGCCTTAGAGATGAAAAAAAGGGTTGAAGGTTTATTAAACGAAAAACAACGAACGAAGAACGATGAACCATACATCTCAACTTTTCACAGCTTTTGTCTGGACATATTAAGAAAGGAGGGATTTCAAGATTTTTCTATCTTTGATAGTCAGGATTGTTTAGATATTATAAGTTCTATTATTAAATCTAACAAGGCTGAGATTGAGGATAAGATAAAGTCTAAGGATATCTTAAGCGCAATTTCTTTTTATAAAAATTTAGACATTAATACCCCTCACACTTCCCCCCTCCCTCTGATAGATGTTAGAGTGAAAAAATTTTCAGACAATACCTTTAAACTAATTTATAAGGTTTATCAGGATAACATGCTACGATATAAGGCATTTGACTACGATGATATACTCCTCTCCACAATTAAACTTTTTCAGGATAATCCTAAGATCCTTTTAAAATATAGGGAACAATTTAAACATCTTTTAGTAGATGAATTTCAAGACATCAATTCTCAACAGTACCAACTTATACAGTTTTTAGCTGGCAGTGGAGAAAACCTCTTTGTTATAGGTGATCCTGATCAATCTATTTATGGCTTTAGAGGCGCTAATTATCACTGTTTTACTAAATTACAAAATAAATATCCTGATTCTAAATTAGTTAAATTAGAGGATAACTACCGATCTACTCCAGCAATCCTCAAGGCAGCTAAATACCTTATAAGCCATAATTTAGAAAGAATAGATTTAAGTCTAAAGCCCCATAGATTAGAGGAAATAAAGTTAAAACAATATCAGGTTAACAGTGAGCTGGTTGAAGGGATAACAGTTGTAAAGGAGATAAATAAAAGGATTGGCGGGATAGATATGCTTCAAACTGATGCTCATAAAAGAAGTAGGGGCGATTCTTTTAAAGATAGCCATCAAAATTTTAGCTTCTCTGATTTTGCTGTTTTGTTTAGATTAAGCAGACAGGCTGATGTCCTTGAAGAATGTTTTTTAAAAGAAGGAATTCCTTATAGATTAGTAGGACAGAAGGGTTTCTTGGAGAATAAGAGGGTTAGATTACTTATCTCTTTTTTACGTGTTTTAGTTAATAATAATGATGATTTTCACCTCGGTCAATTATTGGATCATGCACCATTTACCACAAAAGAATTGAAGGAAATTAATCAAACGGTTCAAATAAAGGGATTATCCTTGATTGAATTTTTAAGAGGTAGCTCCTTAAGTCAACTTATAGATTGTAAAATATATGAAAAGGTAAAAGAATTTTTAAAACTAATTGATAGTTATCAAGGGTTAATTGAAACCACTCCTCCTGCTGATATTATTAATAAACTATCTTCACAATTTTATTCTGCTGTTTTCCAGGGAGTTGGTTATGTGAGGGAATTTAAAGAGGAACGAAGAACGAGAAACGAAGAACAAGGGTTTTTAGATAAAGAGGATATAGATAGGCTAACAAAGGTTGCCTTTGAATTTGATAAGACCAGTGATTTTTTAGAAAAATTGACCCTTTATCAGGATGGGGATTATCAGTTGGAGAGAGGTAAAAAAAATTTTGTAAAACAGAGAGAGTGTGTATCTTTAATGACTATCCATGCAGCAAAAGGTCTTGAATTCCCTATCGTCTTTATCTGTGGGGTAGAAAATGGGATTATTCCGTATACTGAAAGAGATTGCAACCTGGAAGAAGAGAGGAGGTTGTTTTATGTTGCCCTGACTCGGGCTTGTAACGAGGTTATTTTATTGTCTGCCAAAAATCGTAATCAGTACGGTAAAAATGTCCCTATGGAAGGCTCTTATTTTATAAAGGAGATTCCAGAAGAATTTATAGAAAGTATAGTGATTGGGGATGAGGGTAGGTATAAGAAAAAGAGAAAAATAGAAACACAATTTTCTTTGTTTTAATCAAATAAAAATTATCTGTAGGGGCAACTCTTTGTAGGACTACCTGCTAATCTCCATCAATACCTTTGCATCCCTAACAGCCTGACCGCCAACATCATTATTAAAGTATACATATAAGTCCTTCCCCTTATTTACCTCTGATTCCATCCAATTCCACCAATTAAGAAGAGTTGATTCAGGATATCCTCCAGTATAAACATCCCCTGTCCCATGAAATCGAACATAAGTAATTGGTCCTGTGCTAAGGCGAGGAATATTAAGACATCGCATATCATGGGTACAAAAGGCAGCTCCTTTCTTATCCAGAAGTTCAAAGACTTCGTCAACCATCCAGCTCTGGTCTCGAAATTCAAAGACATGAGTTAAATCATTAGGTAGGAAATCAAGAAAATTCTTTAATCGTTCTAGATTAAGTTTCCAATGAGGTGGTAGTTGGTAAAGAATAGGGCCTAAATGATTTTCTAAGGTATAAACACAGGTAAAAAATCTTTGGAGAGAAGTTAGAGGATCCTTGAGTTTTTTCATATGAGTAATAAATCTATTAGCCTTAACCGTGTAAATAAAACCATCTGGTGCTTGATCTCTCCAATGCCTAAATGTTTCAACTTTAGGTAACTTATAGAAGGTATTATTTATTTCTACGGTTTTAAAAATTTGGGTATAGTAACCAAACCACTGGCTTGAAAGGGTATCGTCAGGATAAATAATACCTTGCCAACCTTTATAATTCCAACCTGAACATCCTATATAGATAGCACCTTTATTCATATTCACACCATAAAATCAACATGATAAATTACAAAGTATTTTTTTTCCTGAAACATTTAAACATTTCACTAAAGGTGAGTCAATGTTTTTAAAAAAATGGTATCCTCTTCAAATCTCCTGGTAATTAAGTTTACCTTTTTATTGGGTTTTGCCCTGGGCTGATATATAACACCCTTTCAGGGCTAAAAACTTAAAAAATTTTCGACCTGTGCAATTTACCCTGCTTTTTGAAGAGGATACAGATTTTTGTCTTCTTACACCCTGCAAAATTATTTTGGAAAGATGTCTAATAAATCAAAAAAAAGGAGACTTCACCAATTTGATTTAGAGATGATTTGTGGGAAGCTATATATGGTAAGCTGTGTAAAGTTGTATACTACTTCAAATACAAAAATATTCTATAAATAGGATTTTGTAAATGAAAAAATCTCTCATAATTCTTCTGTCATATCTCTGTTTAACAAGTGCTCTAAGTCTGCCCTCGATTAATACCTATGGTTACAATAACAAAACTTCCTTTGAAAAAAATTCCTACAATCAAAATGAAGAAACGTCCACCACTGAAAAAATTATTATAGATATTCTTATTTTAAGGCCTGTCGGTTTAGCCTCAATTGCCCTTGGGACAGGGCTTTTCATTATTTCCCTACCTTTTTCTATACCTACAAGGAGCGTTAAAATAGTGGGAAAAAGGCTGGTAAAACAACCTTTTGAATATACCTTTGAAAGGCCTATTGGTAATATTGATCCTTAAAAATAAAAGGGTGAACTTACACTTTGGACGAATGACCTTTTTTCAAATAATGCATCTAAATGAGACCTATCCTCAAACCTGGACAAAACTGTTGGAATATCTTTGATACCTGGGAAACAGGGATACTGATAGATACCCGTGCCTATTTTCAGGCATTCTACCACACAGCGAAACAGGCACGACATTACATATTGCTTGCAGGATGGCAGTTCGATAGTGGTGTTTATTTGTTAAGAGGAGAGGATAAGAAAAATGTTGATGGTAAAATTCAATTTTTGCCTTTTCTTAATAGCCTTTGTTTAAATAACCCCGACCTTAAAATTTATATTCTTGCTTGGGATTTTGCTTTTGTTTTTACTTTCTCACGAGAATGGTTTCAAAAATGGATATTCAATTGGAATTCTAGTAAGAACCTTTATTTTCGTTTTGATAGTGCCCATCCAATTGGTGCTAGTCACCACCAAAAATTTGTAGTTATTGATGGGGTTATTGCCTTTGTGGGAGGCATTGATATATCTTTTAATCGCTGGGACGATGTTGATCACCTTACCAAAAACCCTTATCGAAAAAATATCGAGGGTATATCCTATGAACCTTACCATGATATTCAAGCCTATGGAACAGGACCAATAGCAAATTACCTCGCAGATTTTTTTAAGATCCGTTGGAAATTATCTGGAGGTGGAAAGATCAACCTTCCTCCTCCCTACAAAGAGAACAAATTTAAAATAGAAACAGGTATAACTATCTTCTCTCAAAAGATTGCCGTGAGTAGAACCCAGGCTGAGTCATTAGTTCCACCTATTCTAGCCTCTGTTAATGAAATTCGTAATCTCTACATTGATGCAATTGAAGCTTCTGAGGAGATAATCTATATTGAAAACCAGTACTTTAGTTCTCATGCTGTATATCAAGCGCTGATAAATAGAATGAGAACAAAAAATCGCCCTTCTCTCCAAATAGTCATTATTCTACCTAGAGGACTCCATACTACTTCAGAAATTATCTCAATTGGTAGCACCCAGGCTAATATGTTACATTGTTTAACAGAGGTAGCCTCCAGGTATAGACATTCTTTGGGTATTTATTACACAGAATCCAGGGGAGTAAAGAAGGTTCCAGTGTATATTCATGCAAAACTTCTACTTATAGATGATATTTTTTTAAGTGTTGGTTCTGCTAATATTAATAATCGGAGTATGGGACTTGATACCGAAATGAATATGAATTGGGAAGTGACCTCCAAAAATAATCTTACCTTTATTAATTCAATCAAGAATTGTCGTGTTAATCTTCTTGCAGAACATACAAATATAAAAAATGTAACTGAACTATCCAGACTTGGTCAGATAAAGGGGCTGGTTGCTTATCTTGATCAAATAGCCGATAGCCGAAAATATAGTCTAAGACATCACAGCACAAAGGCCTATGATAATGATATTAGATGTCCTGACGGGATAGAACCAAAACTAATCCTTCTAGATCCCAAAGAGCCTGTAGTAGATGAAAATATTTACGAACTTATGTCGCGTGATAAAAACAGTTTCTTTGTGAAAGGAATTACTTTGTTAAGCGAGTTATTAGAGAAATTTTAATTGGACATCTTTCCAATTTCCAAAATAATCTTGCAGGGCAAAAGAAGACAAAAATCTTTACTTCGTTCCTTTGTGCCTTAACCTACAGATCTTTAGCTAACCTAACAGGTCTTACCTAGGCTAATAGTTACCAAGAAAAACCTAAGTTGGAGTAGTATACCATGCTTTTTAAGAAGAGGATACTTTTTTTGCCTCTTCTGCAATTTGTGACCAAAAAAGAACTTTATGGCACTTATGGACTGTGGATAAAACTTTCGCAGTCTTTTTTGGCAAGTCATCCTTAACGTTAGGTTGCATTTTTTAAAAGATTATCTATTAAAGGGTGATTGAGGGTGACTATCCCATCTGGAAGTCAATCTCACTCTGAAGGATGATTGGGTATCGGGAGTGGTTTTATATCTATGCCTCCTTATGCAATGAAAGTGAAGAGGGC
>JAZDLJ010000476.1:0-3253 GCA_043802115.1 bacterium
ATTTTAAATTCATGATAGAGATAATAACTGTCTTGATTCTTTTCATATTTATCTATATCAATAGCATTCGGTATAACCATGATCTTTTTATCTCTTATCCCAACCTTTTTATGATAATAATCCTTTACTGCCTCAGAAACCGCTATAATTTTGTCTGTACGATAAGATAATATTTTATCTATAAGTCTATGCCACCATTTCTTCCAGATGTCCACATTTTGAGCTGTACTTATTACTATCGGTACACGACAAATAAAGGCAGCCAATCTTCCTAAGACGTCTGCTGTCCAAAGGTGAGTATTAACTATTGTATAATTACCTTCATGGACTATCTTAATAAGTCTTATAAATGCCCTTAAATCAAAGCCTGAATTTTTGTTTAGCTCAAAGATTTTTATTCCTTGCCCTTCAACAACAGAAGCCCATTCTCCTTTCCAATTCAAACAGCATAAGGTTGGCTCGATTTTATCCAGATCAATATTCTCTAAAAGTGAGGCCAAAAAGCGTTCTGCCCCACCTTTCTCTAACGACCAGATAATAAAAAGGACTTTTATCATAATTTTAAATTAGTGATGGGAACAAAATAAAAAACCTCTAAAAGTCTATCCACACTCTTAGCAATATCAAATTCATTTTCTATCTTTGCCCTTCCATTCAAAGATAATCTTTTACGTAATCCATTATTATCCAAAAGTTCTAACATTCTATCAGAGAGTCCCTTTACATCCTTTGGAGAAACTAACATCCCTGTTTTGCCATCAATTATTAGTTCTGGTATTCCTGATATCTTTGAGGCTAGACAAGGTATCCCCAGAGCCATCGCCTCTATCAAAACTAAAGGGATTCCTTCCTGCCCCTCTTGATCATCCCAGATAGAGGGTAAGACAAATGCTGTCGCAGTCTTTAATCTCTCCCTTACCTTGGAATTGTCAAGGACTCCTTCTAAAGACACCCTATCACTAAGCTCAAGGTGATTAATTAGACCCTGTAATTCGATATCTAATTCACCACCTCCAATGATCTGACACTTAAACAATCGCCTATCTTTAAGCCAAGCACATGCCCTTATTAAAAATTCAAAACCTTTCATTTTGGTCAGGCGGCCTATGCTTACAATAATAGCCTCTTTAGATTCTCGAAGATCGGTCAGGAATTCCCATTCAGTTAGACCTAACCCACAGCGAATAACCTTTATCTTTACAGGAGATATCCCTTGATAAGAATCTAACAAATATTGTCTATTATAATTCGAGATGGAAACAACCGCCTTTGCAGCCTCAATCTTCTCTTGAAGCAAGGTCTTATCTAAAAAAACATCATGGGCATGAGCTGTAAAGGTAAATGGGATGCCCGTTAATCTTGATATTGTCATGGCTGCCAGAGTAGGATAATTAGCAAAATGAGCGTGAATATGTCCTGTCTTTTCTTTAACTACGATTTCAACAAAATAACAACCTACTAAGACACTCCAGATATTTTTGCTTAATATCTTATAGTTGCAACAAGAATAAAGTAGCTTTTTTACTTTATCCTCGTTGCAACTATTATTTTTTGAAATTAAAGTGTTTCCATGCAAAATGTAGTAATCAGAGGCATCACAGTTTATAAGTCCATTTGGTATACAATCGTTATGTCTTGCAGATAAAACCCTCCAAAGGAGAGCAATCAATATCCGAGGTCTTTTCTTTAGGCATCGCATAAAAGCCGTCAATACACCTAATGGAGGTGCATATCTTGTCTTTTTTATGAAAGGCTTAGCCTTTTTCTGGACGTGCCCTTCAACATCTCTACGAAGAGAAAGAATTGTTATATTTACGCCTCTTTTTGAGAGTTCTATAATCTCATTTAGGATAAAGGTCTCAGACCAGCAAGGGAAAAGTGAGACGACATAAGCGATGTTTAGCATTCTTAATTCTCCTAATGTTCCCTCAACTTGTGAATACGCCTAAGACAAAAGATTTACTTGCAACGCGTATAAAATATCTTTTTTATTTTATACGCGCTGCAAGTAAATCTTCATAAAACGCCTTATAATTATCTGCCATGTGCTCAATAGTAAATTTCTCCACAACCCTCATCCTCCCCTCATAACCAATCTTAGATAGCTTCGAATAAGGTCCTTCCAGAATGGATAAAACCTTATCAGCCATAATCCTGGGATTGCCTAGCGGGACAAGAAATCCATTAACATTATCCTCAATAAGTTCCAGATTACCTCCAACAGCATTAGCTACCACTGGTATACCCATAGACATAGCCTCTAATATTGCATTTGAAAGGCCTTCGCTTAGAGAGGGCATTATAAAGATATCCATAGCTTCTAATTCACGTTTAACATCATAACAAGCACCCTTAAAATTAAAATACCTCGTTAATCCTTTTGATCTTACATAATCCTCCAAAGAGCTTCTTAATCTGCCGTCACCTATAATAATAAACCTTACCTTATTCTTTTGCCTTAGAACTAGATCAGCTACGTCAATAAAGAGCTGGTGTCCCTTAATCTCCCTATCCATTGTAGCTATCATACCAACAACCAACATCTCTCCATTACTTATTTTGTTAGATTTATTGTTAAATATCATTGGATCAAGGCCATTATATAAGACAACTACCTTAGAAGGGTCTATCTCCCTGGTGGCGCTAATCTGACTTTTAACCGCCTCTGAGACACATACTATTCTATTGACAAATCTATTAGTTAATTGCTCTAATGCTGCAATTCTCTGAGATCTAAAGTGTCCCATATCCCTTCTGGAGGAAACAATAACAGTAACCCCTGCAATCCTTGCAGCAAGGACACCGAATACATTAGCTGTATTTAAATAAGTGTGAACTACTGTTGGCTTCTTTTTTTTTAACAGGAATATTAAATAAAAAAATCCTGGCCAAAAAATAGGGTTTTTAATCGAATCCATCTTAACCCTGAATATCTTATCCTGAGAAATTGATTTTATTAGAGCCTCATCAATTGCTCCAAAGCTTATAATCTCTGGAGAGAATGACCTAACTTCCAGCGAAGAAACTAATCTAGAAAGATGAACCTGCGTCCCGCTCACTAATAAGTTATCAATAATAAATATTATTTTATACATAAAGAGGTAGTATACTACTCCAGCTTAGGTTTTTCTTGGTAACTATTAGCCTAGGTAAGACCTGTTAGGTTAGTTAAAGATCAGTAGGTTAAGGCACAAAGGCACTGAGGCACATAGGCACAAAGTTTTTAAGGTTTTTTTGTTTTTCCTCTGTGCCT
>JAZDLJ010000486.1:0-3663 GCA_043802115.1 bacterium
TATTCTTGATCTTAGAGGTATATATAATTATAAATATCAAGAGCTTATAGAAAATGTCAATGATCTAATTAACGATTCCTCTAAAATTAAAGGTCGTCTGAGTTATATAGAAAAACATCTAAATCCTGTCGCAGTCGTAGATAAACTTGAAGATATTAAAAAAAGATTTGTTAAGAGTATTACAGAGGTTGAGAGAAGGCAGGAAGAGACAAGAAAGTCAATTAAAACATCTTCACAAGAGATTAACAATATATTTGATAAAAAAAAAGAATATGATCAATTAGCCTTACGATATGTAAAAGATCAAGAAAAATTACGGGATAAGGTTGATGTTGTTAAATTAGATAAAGAAAACTCAGTTGATATCTTAAAGGATTTACAAAGGCAAAAGATAGAAATAGATAAGGCTCAAAGGGGATATCAAACTTTTTTAACTAGTTATAACCAACTTGATGAAAAATTTAAGAATTTTATTAATTCTTTAGATTCTTTGGAATTGAGAAAGAGGACACTGATTGTTGATCAGAGACTAACCTTAAACACTCAACTTAAGGAGATAAAAAGGTTTAAAAAAGAGATTGAAGGACTTGAAAACGTAAAGGAAGAAATTAAAGAAAGAGCTAAGGATTTTTTTAAATATCTACTTAATTCTCCCCTGGAAGATTATGAATTCTCTAATTATACCTCTTTGTTAACTGATTTTTTTGCTAATTTTTCTTCCTTATCTCAAGATTTTGGAAACCTTAATTTTTCTCTTAATGTTAAGGAACAACATGTAAGACAGTATCTACCAAAAGAGACCTTACGAAAACAAACTGATTTCAAAAAGTCTTCTGCCAAAAAAAATATTCACAAACTAGAAACCTGTCAGCTTGATAAGGATTTGTTTAAGCGGTTGCTTTCTCTTAATTCTGAATTAAATGAGTTTATATCTAAGAGTATGCGGCCTGAAAAGATTGATTTTCTTGAAAAGGAAATTAACAACTATAAAAAAAGATTTGAAGAATTGATTAAACATAATCAGAGACAGAACATAATTCTGAAAAAAGCACAGACAGTATTGAATAACTATAAAAAACGTGAAAATATCTTACTACAGGTAGTTGAAAATAACAAAGAGGAAAAAAATATCCTTCGTTTAGAAAGGCAAAAGGTACAACAAGAATACAATGTCCAACTCTTAGTGAGTAGAAGGTTACACGAAAGGTTAAAGAGTTCAGAAAGATATTTTCAATGTTTTGTAAATGAGCTCTTAAAGGTAGAAGAACTTTCAGCAAGGAGTAATTATGATCAGATAGATCAGATAGGATCTAACCCCCTTGGATTAGTGAATAGAAGTCCAGATATTCAAGGAGAGTTAGTTTTCCAGGATCAAGGAGGTCTAACAAATAGATTTAAGAAGGAGATTGGGAGTGTTATTGATAATTTGAGATATATTTTAATTACGAAATCCAATAACGAGGCTATTTTACGAAAAGAACTCCTAAAAAAAGAAGAAGAAACAGATAAGTTAAGACAGGAAGTCGCTAATCTTAATAGTAACCTCTCTAATTTTTATACTGATCTCCAGGACATTAAAACAAGTGTTAATGAAACTGTTCCCCCCCAGCCCTTTACTTTAATTGCTAACGATGAACCTCGAAGTGTAAGCCACGAATCTCGAGTATTATTAGACAAACAACGGACATTTAATTTTAATAAGATTTCAGAGAACCTAAAAAAGGTTGTTTCTGTATCTGCATTTACAGGGGTTATGTTTTATTGTACTATCCAAAAGCCGGGTATGTATAACAAATTTTTTGATTATAAGAGTGATAGATCTCTTTCATCTATACAAGGCGCAGTAAACCTGGATTTTAAAAAAGTAGGGCCTGAGCTAGAAGGTTTTTTATTAAGGCATGGTTTATTAAGACATGATAATATTAATAACCTGGTAGAAAAAGGATTTATCCCATATAAATATCTATGTGGTTTAGATATTAAAGATTTTTCTTTTTTATTGAAGAATAATATCCCAGCTTATAAATTAATATCCTATGAAGACATAACTTCTATTTCGGACAGGTTGATTGATGTAAAAAATGAATATAACGATTTATTTATCGATCTTCAGCAGGAATTAGATCAAAAAGATGTATTTAACTTATTACTGGATCTTAAGAGGGTAGTATATAATCAGGGGGATGGATTTTATAAGAGGTTATATCATGAATTTAAAGAACTGGGGATGAATTCCAAAGAGGCAATATCCTCTGTAATAAATAATGAAAAGATATTGTATGGTAAGTTTAATGAAGATATCCTCATTGATTATATAGGTGATATAAGACCGATTCAGTCTCTTGAAGAAATGGATTTGTCGAGTTATAAAGAACTTATTTTACCTTATATGGCAAAGAATTACCATGATTACTGTAAGAACAGAGGGATTAAAATAAGAGATGATTTGCAGGTATATTTAACTGCGTTAGCAGAGAATATGTACATCTGTTCTAAAAGATTCAACATCCCCTTAACCTCACTTCTAACTATTGCTCATCAGGAATCCTATTTTGTTAATATCCTGGGAGATGGAAACGCCTCCTCCAGCCCCTTTCAAATATATAGACCAACTAAATATAAGATCTTAACGAATATGAAAAAAGGAGGATTTTCTATCCCTGCAAAGGTTGATAAATTAGAAGATCATTTGACAATGGCTACTTTAATGGCTGCCTTTCACTTTAGAGAATTGTTAGACAGGTATTCAATCAAGGTTAACGCCCTTAATAAGGATAAACCAGATCGAATAGTATTCAATCTGGATCGCAGCACGATTTCTTATAATGGAGGCCGTACTTATGCTAGAAAAGTGCTTGCTAAACATGCTGGTTTGTTGAGGTATTTAAAAGATAGAAGCTAAGAAGACAAGAAGTTGAGAAGATAAGATCTGAATTCATCATTAATTTAATCATGACTTACCAAGATAATAATCATACCCAAAATAACCAAGCCAACAACAACCTTGCACCTATCTATCTCTTTTATGGAGATGAAGAATATCTTATTCAGGAAGAGATAAAGAAAATTTGTGATAAGGCGCTAAATGACTCACTGAGAGATTTTAACCTTCAAAAGATGGAAGCTGAGCCGGGTAAGGCTAGCGAGATTATTGATAATGCGTCTACGCTACCTTTTATGAGTTCAAAACGAGTTGTTATAGTTAGCGAAGGTGAAAAGTTTAATAAAAAGGATCAGGAAATCCTAACGAGATATTTTTGCGAGCCAAATGAGCTTACCTGTTTAATAATTTATTGTAATGAGGTAGATATAAAGACAGAATTTTATAAAAATGCTAAAAAAAAAGGAGTTGTCTCAAGCTTTCGTATATTAAGGGGTAACCAGTTATTGAATTGGTGCCAACAAAAGGCCAGAGAGTACAATTATCAAATCGATAAAGAGGCAACTAATTATTTAATAGATCTAATTGGTAACAACCTTTGGCAATTAGATAATGAGATAAAAAAATTAGGGATATTTTTAGGAGAAGAGAAAAAGATAACAGTAGCGGCTATAGATGAATTAGTGAGTCAAATGAATACTAATACGATCTTTGAACTTACAGATTTATTAGGGACGAAAAATTTGAGACAAAGCCTACTACTTTTACATAGGATACTTCAA
>JAZDLJ010000018.1:0-6426 GCA_043802115.1 bacterium
TGCGTCAAACTTTGTTGCTGAATAAGATACTTGTGTCATGCTTTTTCTCCTTTTAATTGAGGGTTATAAGATTAAAAGATTTCTCTTATATATACCCACTTTTAGGAAGCTTGACACTTTATCATATCATCTCTGTGGCAAAAAATATTTTAAGAATGTAAACAATTTTTGGCCTAAATGAAGGATGACGTCTGCTCTAATCTGATGTTAAATTAATTTGTCCGACCCGTTCAGGGTCGCAGATTTGGTTTGGTTTCCTCCCGTGGGTTGAAACCCACGGCTATTCACGTTTATCCCCTCCTGGGAAAATTTAGATGCGTTTACCCTGGGAAATACTGTTGTAGATTAGGTATAATTATGGTATATGTAAGATACCATGGATTTTGAATTTGACCCTCAAGAAAGCGAACTAAATAAGGAAAAAGACGGAATAGATTTTTTTGAAGCTCAATCATTATGGGATGATCCCAATTTGATATGGGATGATCCCAATTTGATAGAAATTCCTGCTAAAACTGTAGATGAAGCAAGATCTTTGATCATCGGTAAGATTAACAACAAACACTGGTCAAGCGTAATTACATATAGAAGTAATAAAATACGGATTATTTCTGTGCGTAGAGCCAGATTTGAGGAGATTAAAGTATATGAAAGCTAAAGATTTTGATAAAAAATTTGATGAGGGTGAGGATATTTCTAAGTATCTTGATCTATCAAAAGCAAAGAGAACAGAGCAAGAACAAAAAAGAGTAAATGTAGATTTGCCTATTTGGATGATAAATTCTTTAGATAAAGAAGCAAAACGTCTTGGAGTGGCACGCCAATCTATTATTAAAGTTTGGATAGCTGAACGTCTAGAGCATTATAGAAGTAATTAAATTGTGACAATGGCCGACCAAAACAAAATCTTCCCCAATATCTTCAGTAACAAAAAGGTATAAGATAAAAACTAATATTTTTATACATGGAGTTACACAGATTTTAAGACATTAATAATTAATCTAGTAATCTAATAAACGTTAAGAATTATGTCTAACTCGTGCTAATTAAAGGGTTTTAATTAATTTTGTTTTCCCTTTGGAATTTTAAGAGGATAAGAAATTTTAGTTGCACAAATCGAAAAATCAGGAGAAGAAGATGGATAAAAAAATACCTTATGCAGTAGCAAGTTTTGAGAAGATCAAAGAAGAGAATCATATCTTCATAGATAAGACACGATATATTAAAGAATTAGAAAAGTATAGTGTCCCTGTCTTTCTTAGACCCCGTCGGTTTGGAAAAAGTCTCTGGTGTTCTCTTCTTGAATGCTATTATGATATTAAAAGGAAAGACAGCTTCGATTATTTGTTCGGTGACTTATGCGTTGGCAAGGATCCAACTTCAGAAAGGAATAAGTATCTAGTAATGCGTTTTGATTTCTCAAAGGTAGAGGTTAAGCCGGAGATAGGGTTTATTGAAAGAACTTTTTTGAGTATTTTTAATGGGGCAATTAATAGTTTTATTATTTATTATAAGGAATTCTTTAATGAGTTTTCTTTTAATAAAGATGGGTCAGCCTCTGCAAGCCTATCTGCTGTGTTATCTTATATCAAAGATAACAAACTACCTCCAGTTTATTTAATTATAGATGAATACGACAATTTTACCAATCAGCTTATTATAACTCATCAGGATGAGCTATATTATGAATTAACCACAGGTGATTCATTCTTAAGAGCTTTTTTTAAGGTAATAAAGGCAGGGATAGGAGAGCGAACCATAGAGAGGGTATTTATAACAGGAGTGCTACCTATAACCATTGATGATTTAACAAGTGGCTTTAATATTGCTGAGATCATTACCTTAGAAAAAAATACCCTTAATATGTTAGGCTTTACCCAAGATGAGGTAGATACATATTTAGAGGAAGTGTATGATTCTTTTAAGCTTGATAGAGCTAATATCGCTGAAGTAAAACAATTATTGATCGAAAATTATAATGGTTATAAGTTTCTGCCAGGCGATGTTGAAAAAGTATATAATTCTACTATCTTAACCTATTTTTTTAAAAAATTTGCCTTAGACAATGGAACCATACCTTTAGAGATTATTGATGATAACCTTCGGGTCGATTTAAATTGGATCAGAAGGCTAACTCAAAAGGAAGAGAATGCCAGGGAGATGTTAGAGACCTTGCTCTTCGAAAAAGAACTCCCTTATGACAGTAAGATGATTACATCTAAATTTAACATGAATCACTTTTTTGAAAAGGATTTTTACCCTTTGAGCCTATTTTATCTCGGTATGCTCACCTTCAAAAATGAATTCAGGATGCAATTTCCAAATCTAACTATGAAGCAAATATTTACTGAATATTTTAATATAATAGAAAATATCGAGGTCTCAAAGGGCTATACAGCGATATTTGAGAGATTCGTGAAAGACCTGGATATAGAGGCATTATTTAGAGGTTATTGGGATGTATATGTAAAACAGTTACCTGCCCAAATAGTTGATAAAGTTAATGAGAATTTTTATCGAATCACTTTTTACGAATTGTGTACCCGCTACTTATCGTACTCCTTTACCTTTAGCATAGAAAATAATTATCCAAGTGGTCGAAGCGATTGGGAGATGTTAGGCAAGTTTCATACCCGATATCGGCACCAAAAATATCTAGTGGAATTTAAGTATTATAGTAATACTGAAGGCAATAAGTTAAAAGTCCTAAAATCTAAAAAGCCTAAGAAAGAGGACATTGAACAGGTAAAAGGATATGAACAAGATATCTTGAGGCAGTTTCCTTATTTTAAGATCAGGAGTTATCTTATTTATATTATGGGGAATAAGGGGTTTAGGTGTTTTGAGGTTTAGGTATATAAAAAGTGAAAAAATGTTGTTTCAAGCTAATTTTATAACTCTAATTTTATTGTAAGGGAGGTGTGGTCTATGCTCGTAGCTAAAAAAATTAAACAGAAGTTTACTTATGCAGATTACGTTAAATGGCCGGATAATGAACGTTGGGAGCTTATTGATGGTGAGGCTTATGATATGTCTCCAGCGCCAAGTTTTAGTCATCAGAAGGTTGTTGGAAATATATATCGAATTTTGGGCAATCAGTTGGCAGGGAAGAAATGTATCCCTGGTATTGCTCCCACAGATATCATCTTGTCTGAATATGATGTAGTTCAGCCAGATGTTTTTGTAGTGTGTGATAAAAAAAAGATTACAGAGGCAAATATTCAGGGCGCTCCAGATGTCATTATTGAAGTTCTATCTCCATCTACAGGGGTTAAGGATAGGCGTGAGAAAAAGGCTCTTTATGAAAGATTTGGGGTTAGAGAGTATATTCTTGTTGATTTAGTTGAAAAATATGTTGAGTCTTTTTATTTAATGGAAGAGGGTACTTATAGTAAGGGAAATATTTTAGGGGCTGATGAGATATTGCCTTTTCGGGTATTGGATAAAGTAGAAATACCGTTGAGGGAAGTTTTTGAGTAATTCCTGGAAAAGATATTTGCTCACGAATTTCACGGATTAACACGAATTTAAAAAATGAAATATGAAGAAATTTCTAGCAAGATTATAGATGTATTTTATAAGGTATATAATACACTTGGTTATGGATTTCTGGAAAAAGTATATGAGAGAGCAATGATGGTTGAATTCAATAAAGTTAAAATAAGATATGATAATCAATTTCCGATAAAGGTTTTTTTATAAAGTAAAATAATATTTAAAAAATCTCTGTGAACTCTGTGTTCTCTGTGGCTAATTTATTATTTTTTTATCTTTTTATTTTGTAACCTCTTCTATCCATTTTAAATAGTCAGGATTGCCTTTCTCTATATCTAACACAACTACCTCAGGTACTTCATAAGAGTGGAGTTCCTTTATCCTTGAGATTAAGTTTTCTATAAGAGAGTCTTTTGTTTTCATAAGCAATAAGGCCTCAGTCTCTTTCTCTATTTTGCCTTTCCACCAATATCTACTTGATATTCCATTTATAACATTCACGCAGGCGATCAGTTTTTCTTCTAATAAATTGTTGGCTATTTTTTCAACTTCATTTTCAGGGCAGGTGCTTAGAATTAGTTTCATCTGTATATCTCGTTGAATACCATTACCTCGCTATCAATTATAGTTGCCGTTGTTACTTAATTATCCTTTTCTAAACCTTCTAAATGAAACTTAATTGCTTCATAAATTAGTTCTTCAGTTGCTTCTTTCGTATCTCCGATAGCAACACATCCAGGGAGATCAGGGACATAAGCACTATAGCCATCTTTTGATTTTTCGAATAGAACAATATCTTTTTTCATAAATCTTCCTCATTGATTTGAGCCTTTTTTATAATGCTTTTTAAAGTATACTACTCCAACTTAGGTTTTTCTAACTAATTGTATTAATTAAATATAGTAGCATAAAGTAAAAAGTAGCAAAGGCACAGAGGAAAAACAAAAAAACCTTAAAAACTTTGTGCCTATGTGCCTATGTGCCTCAGTGCCTTAACCTACTGATCTTTAACTAACCTAACAGGTCTTACCTAGGCTAATAGTTACCAAGAAAAACCTAAGTTGGAGTAGTATAGCTATTGCAATATCTTTTGATAGTTTATGGCAGGCGATTGTTACTAGTCCCTTTTTTGTTGGATGTTTATACTGTCTATGGCTTCCATTTTGCCTGTCTAAATACCAACTATTTTTTCTAGTATTCTAATTATATCAGACACTTTACAATTTTTCATTCTCAATTTACCCTTTTTCTTAACTATTCCTTTGTGGTGGAGTTTCATTTCCCTTCTTTTCATAATTCAAGGCGAACATCCTTTGGGTAGAGGAGGTATCTAATGCCTTCATAGCTATATTTTGAACTTGCTGATTAGCCTCACCTGACTTTTGGCTTAATTCTTTGATTCGGGCATCTTGTTCTTTTATCTTTGCTTCCAGGGCTACAATGGTTTGTTTATAAAGTTTTATCTCCCCATCAACCTCTTTAGCCTTTAATTCTACTCCATGCTTATAGGCAAGTTCAAGTCGTCCAGTAACTGCTTTTTCTGCGTCTTTTACTGCCTGTTCTAATCTTTGAGGAAAGGTGGTTACCTGGGTCTTTAGGTCTGCGAATTCTTTTTCTTTTGTTAAAACGGCAGTTTCTCTTTCAGCTAGGGCCTTTTCTACGGAGGTTTTTTTCTCGGTTAATTCCTTCTCTAAGGCTGCTTTTTTAGTCTCATAGGTATCACTTTCCTTTTTTCTCTTTAGTTGGAGGTTGTAAGTATATTCCTCTTCCTCTCTTTGCCTTTCCTTTTTAGTCTGAGTATCCCTTTCTTTTTTAGTTGCCTCAAATTCGGTTTGCTCTTTTTCCCATCGTAATTTTTTTTCAGTCATTTCAGTTTCAAAATTCTTTTTTTTCTGTTCTATTTCAACGTCAAAGACGGTCTTTTTTTCTTTTTGGGCTAATAAAAGGGCTGCTAGGCTGTCAGCATTTATTTTGATCTCATAGACATTTTCTAGGTTTTTGTTTTCTATGTCTATGGCTTGTTCTAATCCTGTTAGGTTTTTATATTGAACGACAAGTTTTTCTTCCAGGGTATCTAAGGATTTCCCTACATCTAATTTGATATCAGCCAGGCCTTTCACAATTTTTTCCACAGAATTATCCTTTGCCTCTTTAACTACCTTCCGCTCTTCTTCCTTTTTCATCTCGATTTTTCTATCCACGGGTTTTTGAGTTTGAACCTTTTCCAAAAGTTCTTGATATGCATCTAATATTTCGTTTTTAGTGCTTTTTGGGGAAATTTCTCCTTTTTTTCCATTTTTTTCTCCTGATTTTTTGACCTGTATGATCAGGTCTTTTTATATGGTTTAATTTTGGCATCCCTCATTTATAGATTTTCAGAAAAATAATTACAATTTATTTCATGAGATTAGGACATCTTTGTTTCGCTTAACGGGCAGCCTTTTTGAATTTTCTAAGCACGCTCTCCTAAATTGCCAAAACTCGCTACGCTCAAATAATGGCAATTTTTTAACGGAAAGCTTCACTAGGAAAATTTATGGGATGGTTCAAATCGCTGTGATATAGAAAAAATTGTTTCGGTTTTACCCATCAGTTTCTTCCTGGTCTCTAGGGGGAAACATCAAGTATTTACGGGCTCCGCGCTCTTAATTTAGTTACGATAAGCAGAAAGGAAACCGAAAGAATACCCCTCAGAATCACACTTAGATGAACCATCCCGAGATTTTACCAAAATGAGAGAGGCTCTTATTAATTATCAAAAGCTTAAACTAGAGATTGATAAGATAAAAAATACTGATTATATCGGATTTAGGGGAGCAGTTTTCCTAAATCCGATATAATCAGGTTTTGCTTTAGCCCTGAAAGGGCGTTATGTATCAGCCCAGGGCAACGCCCTGGGTGTGATATCATCTCAATTGTCAAGCCCTGAAA
>JAZDLJ010000019.1:0-2422 GCA_043802115.1 bacterium
AAGTCCCGTAGGGACGACTGAAAAGTGATTCGCAATCAATGAGAAATGATTTATTTCAATCGTCCCTACGGGACTCTCTTGTTTTTGATGCCTTATTAACCCAGCAATAAATTGCTGGGCTATTTTCAATTGTCCCTTCGGCAGGCTGTTACAGAATGCCATTTTTGAGCATTTCTCTACTTTTAATTGTTTGATTTTATTAAGGCGCATTTTTGAAAATTTGCATTCCGTAACAGCCTGTCGGGACATTACAATGTCTGTTTAAAACTATCGGTTGACCACACACTTTTTGAGAAGTTACCAATTTACCGCAGTCAAGTGCATACCCATATAATTTATTTCGCCCTTTCAGGGCTTAAAAATGTTGGGTAATCTTTTTCCAGGGCGTTGCCCTGGGCTGATATATAACGCCCTTTCAGGGCTAAAGACTAAAAAAAAATTGCCCTGAACATTATTACCTTACTTTTTGAAGAGGATACAAAAATTTACTAAATACTCGCTCAGCAAAATGTTGGAGGCACATCAACAAATAAGTCAAAATGAGAATTGCTGCTACATAACACTTTGTTTTCTTGATTGGATATGATATCATTAAGATTAGCTGGTTTAATTACCTAAAGTTAAAGTTTGTGTTTGATTTATTTTATTTCTTCTTCGTGGCTTTGTGTGAGATGTTAAAGAAAGTGTAAACTACTTTTTTGGCCTAAATGAAGGATGCCAATTCTTCTTTTAACTTTAGGCACTCCAAACTTTAAATAAGAAAGAATATTTTATATGAGAAAAAAAAATAAAAAAAGTAAGGAAGAATTTGGTGGTGCTAAGAAGGTAGGAAAGTCCATACTAAGCAATTTAGAAAACAGGTTTAAATATAGTGTAGTCCCAAAAATACCGAGATATATTGAGACTTATCACCTCACCTTAATGACATTAGCTTGGAGCATGCTAAATGTTATCCTGGGTTTTTTTGCTAAAAAGAGCTTGTCTGTTTTATGGTTGGTATCCTTAATGATTGTCTTGCAATATTTAACAGATTTATTTGATGGGGAGGTAGGAAGACAGAGAGATACGGGATTAATTAAATGGGGATTCTATATGGATCATTTCTTAGATTACTTATTCCTTTGCTCCCTTGTGTTTGTTGGATACATGATTTCTCCGAAAGGACTTGAAGTATGGTACTTTGCTCTGGTAGTTATCTTAGGGGCATTTATGGTCAATTCTTTTTTATCTTTTGCTGCAACTAATAAGTTTGAGATATATTATTATGGTATTGGACCTACTGAATCAAGATTAGGCTTTATCTTAGCTAATATATATGTTATCTATTTTGGAACAAACAATTTTAATTTATTACTGCCAGGTGTTGTCTTAGTTTGTTTAGGGGGATTGATAATAAACACTTATCAAATCCAAAAAAGATTGTGGAAATTTGATATGGATTTTAAAAGTAAAGGAGATAATGATGCTCAACATAAATGATATGGATAAGATAGTAGAGGGTAAGACAAAGATTATTTACAAGAATCCTAATGATTCAAAGACTGTCTACATGTATTTTAAGGATGATATAACGGCTGGGGATGGGATTAAACATGATCTTATCGATGGAAAGTCTTTGATTGACTGGCAGGTAAATAGAGATATCTTTGAGTTTTTGAATAGAATGGGGATAAAAACTCATTACCTAGCAAGTCCACAAGAGAGTGTCTCGTTGGTAAAAAGGCTTGATTGGAAGGTTAATCTTGAGGTAGTGAGTCGTAGAGTAGCTGCTGGTTCAATTGTTAAATGGGGGAAAATAGTGGAAGGGACAAAATTTGATCCCTTAATCCATCAATTTCATTATAAAGATGATCCACTTCATGACCCAATGTTAGATGATAATTATATTGAATATCTAATTAATCAAAGAGGTGCGAAAGAATATGTTCAGATGCGGGGTATTAATGAAGAGGTTTTTTTGCACCTGGAAAGGGCATTCTCCTATTTTAATATCCAATTGATAGATATTAAACTTGAATATGGAATTATTGATAAAGAGGTTCATCTTATTGATGAGATATCAGGAGGTTCTTTTAGATTATGGCCATACAGACATGATAATCCAAATTTAAAGCAAGTTAATATATTAAAGGAATTAAATCCTGATGGCAGACTTGATAAGGACAACTATCGAATGGGGGAAAGACTTGATAAGGTGAAGAATAAGTTTCAAGAGATAGCAGCAATCACTGGTAGATTTAGTGGGTTAGAAGGATAAAAAATAGACAGGTTAAAAGTAAATATACTGATTATATCGGATTTAGGGGAGCAGTTTTCCTAAATCCGATATAATCAGGTTTTGCTTTAGCCCTGAAAGGGCGTTATGTATCAGCCCAGGGCAACGCCCTGGGTGTGATATCATCTCAATTGTCAAGCCCTGAAA
>JAZDLJ010000038.1:0-5328 GCA_043802115.1 bacterium
AGGTCAGGTCATTGTGATGATATTTTCGATGAACTGGATTCTTAGTAAAATATACTAAGGTATCATGCATCCAACCCATATTCCACTTCGACCCAAACCCTAAGCCGCCCATATAAGTTGGCTTTGAGACCATAGGCCAGGCGGTGGATTCTTCAGCTATAGTCTGCACATCAGGAAATCTTTTATAGACCTCTTCATTTAACCGCCTAAGAAAATCTATGGCCTCAAGATTTTCATGTCCACCATACTTATTCGGGATCCATTCACCCTGTTTACGAGAGTAATCCAGATAAAGCATTGAGGCCACACCATCCACTCTTAAGCCGTCTAAATGATATTTTTCTAACCAAAAGATCGCATTGCTAATAAGAAAATTACGTACCTCATTTCTACCATAATTAAAGATATAACTACTCCATTCAGGATGAAAACCCTTCCTTGTATCTGCATGTTCATAGAGATGAGTACCATCAAAATAGGTTAGCCCATGGGCATCAGAAGGAAAATGCGAAGGCACCCAATCAAGGATTACCCCAATATTATTCTGATGAAGATATTCTATTAGATACATAAAATCCTGGGGAGTGCCATATCGGCTGGTAGGGGCAAAATATCCACCGACCTGATATCCCCAGGAACCATAAAAAGGATGTTCCATAACCGGCAGGAATTCCACGTGAGTGAAACCCATATATTTTATATGTTTTACAAGATAAGGAGCTATCTCTCTATACGTTAAATACCGTTGTTGTTCTTCAGTAACCCGTCGCCATGAGCCAAGATGAACCTCATATATAGAAATGGGAGAATTAAGACCATTAAATTGATACCTTTTTGCCATCCATTCCTGATCATTCCAACCATAATCTAGATCCCAAACACGAGATGCAGTCCTGGGGGATAGTTCCCAATAATAGGAATAAGGATCCCCTTTATCAATCTTGTATCCATTATATACCGAGGTAATGTGGTACTTGTACCGGTCTCCTTTTTCAATCCCTGGGATAAATCCCTCCCATACCCCTGAATTATCCCAACGGGCAGCTAAATAGTGGGAATTATGATTCCAACCATTAAAATCTCCTATAACAGATATACTCTCCGCGTTAGGCGCCCAGACAGCAAAATAAGCCCCTTTAACCCCGTCCACCTCAATAAGGTGCGATCCTAATTTTTCAAAGACATGGAAAAAACTGCCTTCCCTAAAAAGGTGAGTATCATAATCAGTAAGTAAGCTTACATCTTTCATTAGAGTATTCATTGTTTTTTCTCCTCTTTGGAATGATAAAATATCTGTTATGAATGAGAAGAAAACCAAAATAGCTCAGATGCTATATTTTAGTTACACTTAATTCATATTTCATCATTCATAATTCCCCTTATCCCATTGATAGGAACAAATGCCCATTCTACCCGATAACTTAATTCATAACCTAATTCATAAACAGCCTTTTCTAAAAGAAATGTCTGGAACAAGGCATTTAGTTCCTCCTTCTCTTTTGGTATAAGTAAAGTATCTCCTAAGGCTTCTAGATATGAGTTAAAAAATATGCTGCCTACATAACAACACCATGGATTAATCCAGGTCTCTAAAAATGAAATATCCTCTGTCCTGAAGGACTTTTGCATAATTAAGGCGCTGGAAGCAGCATAATGAAACGACCTTATCATAGCCGCCACATCCTTTAAAGGTGAATATTTGAGCCTTCGTTCACCTAATATTCTTTCTGGCTCGCCTTCAAAATCTGCAATTATAAAATCTTTCCCTGTAGAGAGGATATGGTTAAGGTTATAATCACCGTGTACTCTCATTCTCATTGCAGAAATTCTTTTTTGCAAAATTTTTTTTACAAAGGTTAGAATATTTTCTTCATCTAATAAAACCGCCTCCGCTTCTTTACATATATTTTCTGGAAGTCTTCCCAGATTTTTTTTTAAGGTCTGAAAGGTCTTATTAACCAGACTATGTATTGACTGATATCTTGATCTTTGATAAAGAAGAGTAAAAGGTTCTGGAGCAAAGTCCTTTTCTGATAATGAAGCTAAAGCAAGATGAAATTCTGCAGTTCTTTTACCAAGAAGGGAGGCCATTTCTAAAGACACTCCACCAATCAAATCCCGAATTTCAGGGAGAATATTGGAAAAATTAATCTTCCATAAATAGCAGGGACTAGCTAGAGGTTTCGAAAGTTCTCCTCTTTTACTTAAAATATTTTCAAAATATCTGGTTATCTCATCTATTGTATGGTGCCAGACATTCCCTAAATTATCTGTATAGCTTTGAAGTATAGCTATTATGCCCGTTGGTCTTTCAGCCCCCTTTCCTCGATACTCAATTGCCCCAGCAAAAGGAAAGGCATTAGGAAATTTTGCCTTTTCTGTAAGTAGCTTTACGATTTCCAGTTCGGGATTTACCCCATCATCACAATTTTTATAAAATTTTAAAATAAATTTATCTTCATATCTAATAGTTACAGTACCCTTTTCAGTTTCAATTAGGCGAGATGAAAAAGGTATCTGTTTTCCTTTTAAAAAGGCCTTAAGTTTACGCCCTGGATATGCACAAAACTCACCTGCCTCTCCCTTAAAAGTTCGCCTATTAACAATACTTTGTAGCAAAAGCTTATGAAACTCTTCATTATACATACTATCATATAAAATCCCTTCTTCTTCTCCAATGCTGACATAAGAAATGATACCTTGAGGAAATTCCTCAAGTGTCTTTAGCCTATCTCTGGCAAAGATAAAAGACAAAGGTAAAAAATAGGTATCAGGTAATCCCTCAGAATAACTTATCTGAAGTAAAAGGAGATGAGAAACAAAAGAATTAACGCGGATGGTTACATCTTCCAAAATGTTTACACTACGTAAAATTTTTATTTTTTTTGGTCCAAGCCAACGACAGGATCGAAGATATCTTAGGAGGATAAAATCTTCCAGGTATTCTTTTGGCTTACCTTGCAAGATCTCCTGCCAGTCTTTTTTCAGAGATATCCCTGGTAAATCCCTCTCTTCCGCAGCTATATTTATACTTCTTTTTTCTTCCCTTAATAAGAGTGAATAATAATTAAATGGCCCCATAGTAAGAAGATAAGAACCTGTTCCGATTCGAGGAAATATATTGTGACTAAATATCTCTTCCGGGAGAAAGTTGTCATATTTAGAGAGGTTGAGACTAGCAACCTGGGAAAATCTTGAGAGATTGACCACGGTAAGGATACTCTCATCTTGATAGTGACGTATAAAGGCAAAGGTCTTTGGATTATCTGATGACAGGATCTCAAGACTCCCTCTGCTAAAGGCCTTATAACCTTTTCGCATATCCACAACCCTCCTTGTCCACCATAAGAGAGAGGATAAATTTTTTTCCTGATTTTCTACATTGACTGCCTCATAATGATGTTCTGGATCGATAATTATAGGAAGATACAATTTTTGAGGATTTGCCCTGGAAAATCCTGCATTTCTGTCCGGGCTCCATTGCATAGGGGTTCTTACCCCATTCCTATCTCCAAGATAATAGTTATCCCCCATGCCAATCTCATCCCCGTAATAAATAACAGGTGTGCCAGGTAAAGAAAAAAGGAGGATATTCATAAGTTCGATCTTCTTTCGGTTATTACTTAACAAGGGAGCTAGACGCCTTCTAATCCCAAGATTAATCTTTGCCTTAGGATCTGAGGCATAGACCTTATACATATAATCCTTTTCTTCATCCGTTACCATCTCCAGGGTTAATTCGTCATGATTCCTTAAAAAAAGTGCCCATTGGCAAGAATCAGGAATTTGTGGCGTAACTTTAAAGATATCAACAATAGGAAAACCATCCTCCATCTGGATAGCCATAAACATCCTAGGCATCAGGGGAAAATTAAAGGCCATGTTACATTCATCTCCTGAACCAAAATAAGCTGCGGCATCTTCAGGCCACTGATTGGCCTCGGCCAGAAGCATCCTGTTTTTAAACTTTTTATCGATATTACTCCTCAATTTTTTTAAAAAATCATGAGTCTCCGGTAGATTTTCGCAATTGGTTCCTTCTCTTTCAAATAAGTAAGGCACTCCATCAAGACGCATACCATCAACCCCTAATTCAAACCAGAAATCTACTACCCGAAATATTGCTCTTTGAATATAATGATTATCATAATTTAAGTCTGGCTGATGGAAATAAAATCGATGCCAATAATAGGCCTGAGCTAGTGAATCCCATGTCCAATTTGAACTTTCAAAGTCACTAAATATAATCCTTGCATCTTTATATTTATCAGGTGTATTACTCCATACATATAAATCTCTCCATCTTGAACCTTGTTTGGCGTTTCTTGCCCGCTGGAACCAAGCATGTTCATTAGAGGTATGATTTAAAACTAACTCAGTAATTACCCGAAGTCCTCTTCTATGAGCCTCTTTTAAAAATTCCTTAAAATCCTTTAGCACTCCATAACCTGGATGGATATCAAAATAATCTGAGATGTCATAACCATCATCTCTTAAAGGAGAGGGATAGAAGGGTAAAAGCCAGATGGCCGTAACGCCTAATTCTTCAAGATAATCGAGCTTTTTAGTCAATCCTTTAAAATCACCAATTCCGTCATCATTACTGTCGAAAAATGACCTGACATGGAGTTCATAAATAATGGCATCTTTGTACCATAAAGGATCGTTTTCCAGTATCGTTTCTCTCATAGCTTTACCTTACTTCCAATATTTTTAGACCTATGCGGTTACTTCATATTTGTTGCAAGTATAACAGCTTTTAAAGAGTTTTTGTCAAAAAAATTATATAAAAAATAAGTTTTTTTCTAATAGACATCTTTTAGAAATAAATACCGTATTCTCAAGGGCAAAAGAAGACAAAAAAATGGAGGTACATCAACAAATAAGCCTCTTCTGTAATTTGGCCTCTTCTGCAACTTGTGACCAAAAAAAATATTGTATTTATTATTTCAATTTGACTTGGATGACTCTGTCCTCCAAATCTCCTAGGATTTATCGCTTTTAAGGGTAATTTTAAATAGAAGCAAAAAAGATTTTTTTAAATTTATTTTTTGCATACCTTGTGATATTATAATCTCACTCATGCAGAGGCTAGGGCAACGCTGGGAAGCGACCTGAGCGCTGACATAAGACGGTAATTTGGCCATGCTTACTTTTAAGCATGGCCTTTTTTATATCTATAATCTAAATTACCCTTTAAAGCGGTAAATCCCAGGGGTTTGGGGACAGCGTCCCCAATTTAATAAATAAATTTCTCTACATTATTTTGGTCACAAATTGCAGAAGAACCCATAATAATATTTTTTAGCTAACAACACGCTGAAGGAT
>JAZDLJ010000070.1:0-15870 GCA_043802115.1 bacterium
GATACTGAATATTTAATTTTGGTTGTTCCATCACATGTGATGAGAAAGGTAGTATCGCAACTAAAAGATCATATATATAATGAAACTATTATTATTAGCGCCTCAAAGGGGATTGAAAATAATACTTTATTAAGGATGAGCGAGGTTATAATAGAGATACTACCAAGTCCCCTTCATCAAAATATAGCTGTAATCTCCGGACCAAGCTTTGCCAAAGAGGTAAGCAAGAGGCTTCCTACTGCTGTTGTTGTTGCTGCCAACAATATCTCTGTTGCTCAAAAGGTTCAAAACCTATTTTCGTGTAATTTTTTAAGAACCTACACAAATAACGATATCTGTGGAGTAGAATTAGGAGGGGCAATAAAAAATATTATTGCGATAGCAACTGGAATAACAGACGGGCTTTGTTTAGGTTGTAATACAAGGGCATCGTTAATTACAAGGGGGTTAGCTGAGATGACTAAACTTGGCGTTACCTTGGGGGCATGTGAAAAAACGTTCTACGGTCTATCCGGGATGGGGGATCTAGTCTTAACTACCACCTCCGAGTTAAGTCGTAATTATACCCTTGGTTTTAGGGTAGGACAGGGAGAAAAACTTCAGGATGTCTTAAATAGCACTAAGATGGTAGCTGAAGGAGTCAAAACTGCTAAGGCTGTTAAAGATCTGGCCAATAAACACGAGGTTGAGATGCCTATCACCTTTGAAGTAAATAATGTCTTATTTAATGAAAAATCTCCTCAAAAGGCGGTTAATGACTTAATGAAAAGAAAATTAAAAAGTGAATATTAAGTTAATGATGAAGTAAAAAAAAGGAGTGTGAAATAATATGCTTAATGTTGCGATTTCTGCTGCAATGGAAGCAGGTAATATCCAAAAAGACAATCTTGTTAAAAAAAGGATAATTCAATATAAAGATCAAGGCAAAAAAAACCTTGTGACAGATGTTGATACCTTATGCGAACGAAGGATTATCGAAATTATCCGCAGTAAGTTTCCTGACCATTCATTTTTAGCTGAAGAAGGAAACAATAGTCAAAGTGATTCAGCTTACAAATGGATTATTGATCCCCTTGATGGGACAACTAACTATGCCCACGGGTATCCTTTTTTTTTGTTGTTCTATAGCCTTAGAGAAGAATGGAGAGTTAATTATAGGGGTCGTCTACGATCCTATGCTTGAAGAACTATTTTATGCTGAGAAAGGCAAAGGAGCCTATTTAAATAAATCAAAAATTTCATCATCCTCTGTCTCTGAACTTGCTGACAGTCTCGTGGCAACGGGCTTTCCATATGATATTAGAGAAAATTCTGACTGGAATATTAATCACCTCAAAAATTTCATTATAAACTCTCAGGCAGTACGTAGAGACGGCTCTGCTGCTCTTGATTTATGCTATGTAGCGATGGGCAGATTTGATGGTTATTGGGAATCAAAACTTAATCCGTGGGATATGGCAGCAGGCGCCCTAATTATTGAAGAAGCAGGAGGGAAATTATCTTTATATAACGGAAATAGGTTTAATCTCTATTCTAAAGAGATCATCGCTAGTAATGGACGGATCCACAGAGAGATGGTAGAGATGCTTCATGCCGTCTAAAGTATATGGAGACCACCATCTTAGGTATAAGTAATGTCAGATAAAATTAAAGTTCTAGTGGTGGACGATTCTGCCTTCATGAGAAAAGCACTATCTAAGATGCTCTCTTCTGATGCGTCAATAGAAGTTATTGATACTGCTACTAACGGTAAAGAGGCCATTGATAAAATTAACAAATTGCATCCCGACGTTGTAACTCTTGATGTAGAAATGCCTTATATGGATGGTCTTACGGCCTTAAAACATATAATGAAGGAGTCTCCTCTTCCTGTCTTAATGGTTAGTTCAGTTACAGAAGAGGGGGCCAAAATTACGTTAGAGGCATTAGAGTTAGGAGCTGTAGATTTTATACCTAAAGAATTATCCCTTGCCTCACTTGATATTTTCAAGGTGGAAAAGCAACTTGTTGAAAAAGTAAAAGCTATCTCTAAAGTAACAGTAAATCGATCTGCCCTTAAAAAAAATACTTTATCCCCAAAAATCAAAATTTTAAGTGAAAAATCAAGGGTTGAGGTTATTGCTATCGGAACTTCAACAGGCGGGCCTGCTGCCATTCAGGAGATACTGACTAAGTTACCAGCAGATTTACCTGCAAGTATCCTTATAGTCCAGCATATGCCAGCTACTTTTACCGCCACCTTTGCTAAAAGACTTAATGAGTTATGTACCCTGGAGGTTAATGAAGCTCAAGGGGGGGAAGAATTAGCTCACGGTGCAGTGTATATTGCTCCAGGGGGAAAACAGATGACCATAGCTCGGATGTCAAAAAAAATTATAATAAAGATATCCGATCGACCTTATGATCTTATCTACAAACCTTCTGCCGATGTTATGATGACATCCGTAGCTAAAGAATTTGGGAATAATTGTGCAGGTATTATTCTTACAGGGATGGGAAGCGACGGACTAGAGGGCATTACGGCCATCCATAAAAATAAGGGAAAGACTATCGCAGAATCTGAAGAAAGTTGTATTGTTTATGGCATGCCTAGAGTTGCTATAGAAGCTAACGTAATAGATATAATAGTGCCTCTTCAACAGGTTGCGGGAGAGATTATTAATTTATTCCAAAACTGAATGAACGGTGAGTAGGTGAATCGGAAATACCTAAGTTGGAGTACTATACTCTTATTTTTGTATCCTCTTCAAATTTCATGGTAACTAAATTAAGTTAGAATTTAACTAGGTTTTGTTTTTAGCCCTGAAAGGGCGTTATATACTAGCCCAGGGCGTTGCCCTGGGCTGATAGATAACGCCCTTTCAGGGCTAAAAACTAAAAAAAATTGCCCTGAACATTATTACCTTACTTTTTGAAGAGGATACCTTTCACCGGTGTTAATAACATGGCTGAGATACTAACTCAAGAAGAAATAGATGCTTTACTCTCTACAGTATCAACAGAAGAGATAGCTAAACCAGCAAAATCCTCAGTCTTTTCATCTACGCACACAGCTCATAAAAGGATATCCGCCTACGATTTCAAAAGGCCCAACAGGGTTTCAAAAGATCAAATGCGGGCTATCAAAAATCTTCATGATAAATTGGCTCGTAATTTTAGTTCTTCTTTATCAGCTTACCTTCGAGTTATTGTTGATGTTTCCTTAATCTCGGTGGATCAAATGACATACGGCGAGTTCCTTATGTCATTGCCTGATCCTACTTGTTTTAATATTATAAGTATGTATCCCCTGGAGGGAAATTCAGTTTTAGAATTAAACCCTTCTCTCGTCTTTCCTATTATTGACAAACTACTTGGAGGTACTGGTCAAGGTATTTCAAAGGTACGCCAATTAACAGATATCGAACAAAATATTATAGAAGGGATTCTTTTACTTCTCCTTGAGGACATGCGAGAAATGTGGCGTCCTATTATTGATATGCATTTAAAGATAGAGGCAAAAGAAACGAGTCCTCATGTACTTCAAATAGTTTCAACTAATGAGGTTGTTATCCTGGTCTGTTTTGAGATTAAAATGGGAGAGGTCTCAGGTATCATGAATATTTGTTTACCCGCTGTAGTTCTTGAACCAATCCTACCCAAAATAGACGCCCAGGACTGGTTCCTTGGGGCAAAAAAAACAATCCACTATGACAACGAAGTAAAATTAAAGAGGCTTCTTTCAAAGTCTGTTATTAATTTAATCGCTGAGTTAGGAACAAGCAAACTCAAAATACGAGATTTATTAAAGTTAAAAGTAGGAGATATTGTAGTTCTTAATTCTAAGGTTGAAAGTGATTTAATTATTAGAGTTTCAAATCAACCGAAATTAAAAGGAAGACTTGGGGCAATTGATAACAAAAAAGCGATGCTAATTACAGATCGTATTGTTGACGAGGATGATGAGCTTGAAAAAAAGGAGAATTAAGTGGCAGAAATTCTTAGTCAGAACGAGATAGATGCCTTGATTAGTGGAATTGGAGGTTCCCAGGTAGCAGATGTTCCTGCCTCCGAATCTAATGACCTTTCAGATACAGAAAAAAAAATATTAGAAGATATTAGTAATACTATATTTGAGGCCTGTTCTTCCACTCTTTCTACCTTACTTAATAAGGAGGTAAGCACAAAAGAGCCACTTTGTAAAATTATTTCCATCCAGGATTTTCAGGAAAAAAATCAAAAAAAAGTTATAGTTACTAAAGTTGATGTTACGTATGATTCAGGTGATGACAGCATCTTATTTGTCTTTAACCATAATGATGCCTCTACTATTGTTGATCTCATGTTAATGGGAGAAGGAATACCAAAAGAAGATTTTACCGATGAGGATATTGATGCTTTTAAAGAAGCCATTAACCAAATTATAGGGACAGTCAATACCTCCTTGGTCTCTAAATTAGATAAGAAACTCTCATTCTCACAGTCTACCGTTTATGTACTAGATAGTACTAACCCTGACGTCAAGCTTGAATCATTAACAAAGGACACAGCTATTGCCCAGGTTACTTCTAATTTTACTATAGCCAATCTTATTAATAGTGAATTAATCCAACTAATTTCTTTACCCCTAATAAGAGATCTTGCTGATGTGGTAGGGAAAACCACTATTATCACTCCCAAACCTACAGATACTGAAAATAAGTTTTCTAGAGAAAAAGAACCCCCTTTGGCCATGTCTTCATATCCTGATAATCCAGATGTCGACACTGAAAATATCGATATTATTCTTGACATTGAACTTCCACTTATAGTAAGGATAGGAGAGGCCGATATGATGCTGCAGGATATCTTAAAATTAGGATCTGGTTCTATCATCGAGTTAAATAGACCTGCTGAGTCTCCTATAGATTTAGTTGTAAACAATAAAATAGTCGCTAGAGGTGAGGTAGTAGTAGTTGATGCTAATTTTGCTCTTCGCATTACAGAGATCGAAAATCCTGTAGATAGAATTAGAAAGTTAGGATAGATTATGATCGGTGAACTATCCTACTCCAAGTTAGGTTTTTCTGAGGTTTGGAGTACTAGAGATACTACACCTACTTAGGTTTTTTCAAGAGATTGTGTTAGTTAAAACCCGTATGTTAAGTCACTGCGGCACAAAGTTTTTAAGTTTTTTTTATTTTTTCCCTCTGTGCCTTTGCTACTTTGTGCCTAAACAGCTAGTTACAAAACTAACCTGCATTATCTCAGAAAAACCTAACCTGGAGTAGTATATATAATAGACATCTTTCCAAAATAAATACTCTATTCTCTAGGGCAAGAGAAGACAAAAATTTTGCTGGAGTGAGTTATTTAGTTGGCTTTTTGTAAATTTTATTAGCACAGTTTCCCGTAAAATTGCCTCTGTTTGAGCGAAGCGAGTTAGGCAATTTAGGGAAGCAAGCTTAGAAAATTCAAAAAGACTACTTCAACGAATGAAGCAAAGATTTTTGTCTTCCTATGCCCTGCAAGATTAATTTGGAAAGATGTCTAATTGATCACTGAAAGGAGTTTACAATGGCTAGAATTATTGGAATTGATTTTGGTACTACCAATTCTGTTGTCTCTGTTCTTGAGGGACGTAATCCTCTTATTATTCCTAATAAGATGGGGACGAGATTAACCCCTTCTATTGTAGCCTTTTCAAAAAAAAATGAATTATTAATCGGTCAGGTTGCTAAAAATCAGTCTATTATCAACAGTGAACGGACTATAACCTCTATCAAAAGATTTATGGGAAAGGATAAAGAGGTTAGGATCGGACGAAAAAAATATAAACCTTCAGAAATCGCAGCGCTAATACTAAGAAAGTTAAAAGAAGATGCAGAGGATTATCTTGGTGAAGAGCTTAATAAGGCTGTGATAACAGTACCTGCTTATTTTAGTGACAGTCAAAGACAGGCTGTAAAAGATGCAGGGATAATGGCCGGATTAAATGTCTTAAGGATTATTAATGAACCTACCGCTGCCTGTCTAGCCTTTGGAATACACCAGAAAGAAGAGAGTAAGATAATGGTTTTTGATTTTGGTGGAGGGACTTACGATGTCTCTATCTTAGAAATAGGTGACGGTGTCTTTGAGGTAAAGGCGACAAATGGAAATAACTATTTAGGCGGGGATGATCTCGATCAAAAGCTTATTGATTATATAACTGAAGATTTTTTTAAACTGACCAATATTGACCTAAAGCAAGATCGCATGGCCCTTCAAAAACTTAAGGAAGAGGCGGAAAAGGCCAAGATTGTCCTATCAGAATTAGAAGAAGTAAATATAACTATACCTTTTATTACAGCGGATGAAAAAGGCCCTAAACATATTGATATGGTTGTGACAAGAGATAAATTTGAGGAACTTATTAAGGATATTGTAGATCAACTAGTAGAACCAGCGAAAGCAGCTCTTAAAGACGCAAATTTAGCAGTAGATCAGATTGATAAAATTTTACTTGTTGGAGGCTCGACAAGGATACCATTAGTTCAACAAGCTATCAAGGAGTTAACTAATAAAGAAGCTGACAAAAAGATTAATCCTGATGAATGTGTAGCTATGGGGGCTGCTATTCAAGCAGGGATAGTCAATGGGGATTTAAAAGGAATTATCTTAGTTGATGTGGCTCCATTAAGTTTAGGAATCGAAACTGAAGGAGAGTCCTTTGTCCCAATCATTGAAAAAAATAGTACAATTCCGGCTTCTAATAGTAAGATATTCTCTACTATCTCAGATAATCAAACTACAGTAGAGGTTCACATATTACAAGGTGAATCTAAAGATGTTAATGAAAATATATCATTAGGAAGATTTCAATTAACAGAAATAAGACCAGCTCCTCGAGGGATGCCTAGAATTGAGGTAACATTTGACATAGATGTAGATGGTCTTGTTCACGTTAAGGCTTGCGATTTAGATACTGGAATGGAGCAATCGATTATTATTACAAATTTTATTAAAATCTCAGAAGAAGATATCCAGAGACATCTAAAAGAAGTTAAAGAAAGAATCCAAGGAAAATTAGTTAATGGATAATATTGAATGTTATCGTGTCTTAAATCTTAAAGAGAATGCAACCTGGCAAGAAGTCAAAAAGGCTTATAGGCGTTCGATATTAATGTATCATCCTGATGCTAACCCCTACGATCATCAAACAACTGAAAAGTTTAAAAAGATTGTATGTGCCTACAAAACATTAGAAAAAATTACTAATGAAACAAACATGTCCCCTCAAACACTTTATTCAAGAGAGAGAAACAAAAAATTTAATCGAATAACCAATTATTTAAAAGAAGCTAAAGATAGATTTCTAATTTTCAACGATAAGCAGCGGACAATTAACAACAAACAACAAGTATTTATTAATAAAACAAACATGCCTGGGTTTTCTCCTACTCAAGCAATTAACTACTCAACTCAACCATCCTTCTCAGAAGAACTCTCTTTCGAGGCCATCACTATGAGACTTGAACACTCTAACAACAAGTATGTAAAGAGAGAAGCAACCAGGATACTAGTTATGTCAGGATTAAAGGCGAGGTACTACCTTGTCAAATCACTAGATAATATAAGCAAAGAAAATGATATCCCTTCCCTAACGTATATTATTGATGCCTTAGGTGAGTATGGCAATCACTCAACTTGTGAAATATTGAATAGATTTTTGCACCATAATGATACAAAGGTAGTAATAACTACTGTCCGCTCTATCTCTAGGATCGACCAGAGGGAAAAGAGTTGTGATTTTAATTATAAACAAAGATGAACACGAATTGCACAAAGGATATTAATTATTACTTAGGACTTTTAAAAAGTGAGGATAAATTTGCTCGAAGAGAGGCTGCTGAGCGCTTGGGAGAGTTAAAAAGTCCTCTTGCAGTCTATCCTTTAACAAAGGCATTATGTGATAACAGCAAAGGTGTGCAGGAGGCTGCTGCAGATGCCCTTATCAATATTGGCGGTGAAGGTACTGTCTATAACATGGCGCCGTTGTTACGCAATGAAAATTTAGGGGTAAGAAATATTGCCATAGAAATACTATCTAAGATCGGCCGTGATAACCTGGAACTCTTAATATCCCTCCTCGGGGATAAAGACAATCATGTTCGTATGTTTATAGCGGATATATTAGGGAATTTAGGTGATAAATTATCGGTTCTACCTTTAATAAAATCACTTTACGATGAGGACCAAAATGTCCAACAATCAGTTATTAACAGCCTTGGATTTCTTAAGGATCCAATAGCTGTTAATTCTTTGATGAATATCTTTAGTACAACCAAGGAAGGCTGGATTAAATTTTCTATAGCCCAGGCATTAGCTAAGATAGGTGACAAAAGAGCTATTGAGCCATTACTAAACAATTTATCCTCTGACGATGAACTAGTTGTATATGGAATTATAGAGGCATTGGGAACCTTGGGAGATATCTCCGTAGTCCCTTCTCTCTCTGAAAAACTATTATCCTCTCAGCCTCCTTTAAGTGGATTAATTATCAAGACCCTAGTCGAGATATCAGAAAAAACAAATAGTAATATCTTTATTAAAATAGACAAAGATACCTTTACTAAATATTTAGTCCTGGCGCTAGAAGATGGTGATCAGGAAGTTAGGGATACTGCCATAAGGGGCTTAATAAAATATCCGATCCAGAAAGCTGCTAAACCTCTTGTAAAGATATTGAAAGGTATTGCAGAGGATGATGAAGAGAAAAGGTTGCTGTTGGCGCAAGCCATTGAAAAAACAGACGATATAAAGATAATAACCGAGATGCTTAATGATGAAAAAAAAATAGCCAGCCTTGCATGCCTTATAATAGGGAGAGCAGGAATTAAAGAGGCTATCCCACATCTCAGTGATTTATTAGAGTCATCCGATAATATTGAACTTCGTAGAGAGGCCATTTCTGCCATCTCTAGCATCAAAGACTCCAACTCTGTTGATTTGTTCATCTCATATTTGGACGATCGTGATGGTCACGTCAGAAGGACTGCTGCTAACGCACTAGGCCTATTAAAGAATAAAAAAGCCCTGGCCTCACTTTTTAACCTCTTAAAAAGAGAACCATATGGAGATGTTATTGATCAAACCTTACATTCAATAACTACCATCTCTGGAAAAAAGGTTATTCAAGACCTTATTAATTTATTAAAAGATAAAAAACCCTTACTTAGAGAATTGGCTACCATAGAATCGGGTAACCTAAAAGACAATGAATCTATTGATAAAGTTATATTTGCCTTATCGGAGTTTCTAAAGAATGAGACCGTTAAAGGAGCGCTTAGTGCTGTCCTAAAGATAGTTGAAAAAAATGAAGAGGAGAATAGATGAATGGTATTATCTCAAGAAACCTTTCTCTTGCTCCGTAATTTTGTTTATGAAAAAACGGGTATGTATTATAAAGATACAAAAAAGTATCTGTTTGAAAATAGGTTGTATAGACGTATAATTAAAGGTAATTTTAAAAGCTATGAAGAGTATTACTATTTTTTAAGGTTCGACCCTAATAATCGTGAGGAATTAAAAGCGCTTTACGAAGTAATTACCACCAATGAAACCTATTTTTTTAGGAATTTACATCAGTTGGAATCATTTGAAAGTAAGGTCTTACCAGTTGTTATTAAAAACAAATTACTTGCAAAGCAACCTGAGTTAAAAATATGGAGTGCAGGTTGCTCAACAGGGGAAGAACCTTATACAATATCTATGATGACGATAGAGAATAGTAATCTCCTTCAGAATATAAATATTGAAATACTGGCTACTGATATTAGTCAAGGTGTTCTTTGTTCAGCAAATAGAGGAGTTTATTATCGAAATTCTATACGTGAGATGCCAGAACATTATTTAAAAAAATTTTTTCAGAGGGTAAAAGAAGATGAATATATATTAAGTGATGGAGTTAAAAAACGAGTTAAATTTCGGCATCTTAATTTAATAGATAAAGAAAAAATGAGGGCTGTTGCAAATATTGATGTAATTTTTTGTAGAAATGTATTAATATATTTTGATGATCGGTCGAAAAAAGAAGTAATAGCCAGTTTTTACGATAGTCTTCGTCCAACTGGATTTCTTTTTATTGGACACTCAGAATCTCTTCACACAATCTCAAGGGCTTTCAAGGTGCTTCATTATGGACCTACGATAGTTTATCAGAAAGAGTAAAAAAGGAAGGCCAAAATGTCCCCTAATATCCTAATAGTTGATGATTCCCCTATTGTACGAAAAATTATTATCTTCTCTCTAAAAAAAACTAATTATAATTTAATAAGCGCTTTAGATGGAATCGATGCCCTGGAAAAATTTGCTCAAACTAAAATCGATTTATTAATAACTAATCTAAATATGCCTAAAATGGACGGATTTGAGCTAATTTATAATATTAAGTCAGATCCTCTCTACAAGGACACTCCAACGGTTATTGTGACTACTGAAAATGAACAAGGCTTTATAAAAAGGGGGATAGACGTTGGCGCTAATGTTTATCTTATTAAGCCAGTCAATCCCGAGAAATTAAGAGAATCTGTAAATCAATTACTAAAAGGAGGTGAAAAGATAAGTGAAAATATTAGTTGTAGATGATTCCTCTACTATGATTCGCATTATTAAAAATACCCTTAATAAATATGGTTATACCGATGTTTTAGAAGCTAGTAATGGGATACAGGGACTATCTAAGTTAGGCGAAGGGGGGGTAAATCTTATTATCACTGACTGGAATATGCCAGAGATGGACGGGCTAACTTTTACAAAACAGGTGCGAGCAAGTGATAAATTTAAAGGCATCCCAATTCTAATGGTAACAACAGAGGGAGAAAAAGAGCGTTTTATGGAGGCACTTAAGGCAGGCGTAACCAACTACATTGTCAAACCTTTTCAGCCAGAAAAGTTAAAAGAAAAACTTGATGGCATGATAAAAAAATAACTATTAACTCAAATTAATCATGGATGAATTACAAGAGATTGTAAATTATTTTCTTATAGAGGCACAGGAAATATTATAAAAATTAGACCAGGACCTTGTTAAATTAGAAGGTAATGCAACCGACTCCAATCTAATAAATGAGATATTCCGTTCAGTTCATACAATGAAGGGGACTTCTTCCTTTCTCGGTTTTACCCAATTATCAGAAGTTGGTCATGCTACTGAAGATATATTAAATAAACTAAGAAAAGGTGTCTTATTAGTAAACCGTGAGATCATGGATTGTATCCTTGATTCTGTTGATTTAATGAAGATACTTCTTAGCAGAATAAAGGCAGGTGAACAGTGTGAAATTGATCTCTCTTTTATTATTCCAAGATTAAAGGCAATAGCGGAAGGACCAGGCGTTTCAGAAAAAAAGGAATTAAAAGACAAAAAAGAACCTATCAAAGAAGAACAGCAGGCTAAAACTCCTTCTCAAGATGTAATAAAAGAACCAGAGGTTATTCCACCCCTAGATGACAAAGAATTTCAAAAGGAAGAAAAATATCATGAAACTAAACAACCAACTTCCTCTGAAAAACCTACTCAATCAACTTCAGTAAAAAAAACAGATGATCAAACGGTTAGAGTTGATGTAGCACGTCTTGATAACCTGATGAATCTTGTTGGTGAGTTGGTGCTAAACAAGAATAGACTCATCCAGATATATTCAAATCTTGAAGAAAAGTACACTGGAGATGAACTCATTGAAGGGTTAGTCCAGACATCTTCACAGATTAATCTTTTAACTAGCGACCTACAAATGGCGGTTATGAAGGCCAGAATGTTGCCAATAGGAAAGGTCTTAAATAAATATCCTCGTATGGTTCGCGATTTAGCAAAGGAACTAAAGAAAGAGATTGATTTTTCTATAAGTGGAGAAGAAACTGAACTTGATAAATCTGTTATTGAGGAGATCGGCAATCCATTGATGCATATTATTAGAAATGCTATTGACCACGGTATTGAACTTCCTGACGACAGAATAAAGCTTAATAAGCCAAGGATTGGAAAACTTTCTATCTCTGCCTATCATGAAGGAAATAACATTATTATTGTTACACAAGATGATGGACGAGGTTTAGACTTGGAGGCGATTAAAGAAAAGGCTATAGAAAAAGAGTTACTTAGTCCACTAGAGATTAGTAGGGCCACAAAAAAAGAGCTCCTAAATCTCATTTTTATGCCTGGGTTTAGCACAGCCAAAGTTGTAACAGGGGTTTCTGGTCGAGGTGTTGGGATGGATGTTGTCAAGACTAATATTGAAAAACTTAAGGGAATTATAGAAATTGACACGGAAATTGGAAATGGATCAAAAATAATTATCAAACTTCCATTAACCTTGGCTATAATTAAAGCGCTTTTGGTTAAAGTTAATAAAGAAATATTTGCTGTACCTTTGACATCAGTCATTGAAACAGTACGAATTATCCCCAGTGATATTCAGACTGTTGATCAATTTGAAGTTTTACGACTAAGAGATATTGTCCTTCCACTCTTGAGATTAAAAGATATCTTTGACATAGATTGTAAAGAAGTTAGGACTAACAAGTTATATGTAGTAGTAGTTGGATTAGGAGAAAAAAAAATGGGTTTAATAGTTGATTCTCTTATCGGGCAGGAGGAAGTAGTAATAAAATCATTAGGGGAATATCTGGCTGGCACAAAAGGGATTGCTGGAGCAACAATTATGGGAGATGGCCAAATCACCCTTATAATAGATATTGCTTCTCTGATGAATTTAGCCTCTTCAATGGCCCTAAAACTAAGGGTGATAGCAAAAAATAATATTAGTATAACTAAAACAAATCATCTTATTAACTTAGGAGCTTAAATTAGTGTCGGTGATTAAAAAAGCGAGGATTAAAAATAATGATAATAAAAAAAGACCTTTTTAAAGACCTACTCCTGATTCAAGAGAGAATGTATAAAGTATTTGAAGATGTAATTGCTAAAGAAAAAAATACTGGCTCCACTAATATAGGTACATGGTCACCTACAACAGATATCTACGAAACAGATAACAATATTATCCTTAAAACTGAACTCCCCGGTCTTACGGATAAAGATGTAGAGATAGATGTGATAGATAATTATTTAATTATAAAAGGAGAACGAAAAACAAAAAGGGATTTTGAAGAGGAGGTTTATCACTGTATAGAACGTTCTTTTGGTAATTTTAGGAGGACTTTTACTTTACCTACTCTTGTAAGTAAAGATCAAATAACTGCCAGTTTTAATAATGGCGTTCTTAAGCTTGTAATTCCAAAGGAAGACGACCAGGGAAAACTTCATAAGATTAAAATTCAAGTTGAATAGTGATTACAAGTTGTTCGTTGTCCAAAAATAAGATTAGATGGTGAATCCCCATTATTATCCAGGAAATTAAATAAATTTTATGATTAGGAGTAACACAATGCCGATTTTTGAATTTTTTTGTAAAGAATGCCAAAATGAATTTGAAAAAATCATACTTTCTTCTATCGCTCCCCAGGAGATACAGTGTCTTAAATGTAAAAGTAAAAAGGTAGAAAAAAAATTTTCAACCTTTGCGATTAAATCATCTAAGAGTATCTCCTCTAAAAGCAGTTCATCATGTGGTAGTTGTAGTAGTAAAAATTGTAGTAGTTGCCACTAAAAACAAGAAGTTATGGCTGTTGCTGTCCTTCTTTATACTCCTGTTCTTTTTTGCAGTTTATGCATAAAGTAACTATTGGTCTTGCCTCTAATCTTTTGCTACCTATCTTACCTCCGCAAGATTCACATGTCCCATAGGAATTATTTTTTATCCTTTCTAAAGTCTCATCAATCTTACTGATAAGTTTCCTTTCTCTATCTCTTAGTCTTAAGACAAAACTTCGATCCGATTCCTCCGAGGATTGATCCGCATAATCAGCTAGATTACCTGATTCGTATGCTAATTCTTCACTTATAGTTTTTCTAGCCTCTCTAATAAGCTGCTCTTTCTGTTCTAATAATTTTTTTTCAATCGTCATAATTTGGCTCTTGGTCATGCTTAATCTCCTCCTTATAGCAAAAGTATTAAAATATTTACCACAGAGATAATTTTTTCTCTTTGTGGCAACCTTTTGTTTTTAAATATCAGGTCACTGCTGCCCCTTATCCCATTTGCGTTTTAAGAAAATGGGTAGATATTTCACCTTTTATAAAGGCATTATTTTGTAGGATTCGCTGATGTAACGGAATATTTGTCTTTATCCCTTCTACGATAAACTGTTCCAATGCACACTGCATCTTATTTATTGCTTCAATTCTTGTTGAGGCATGAACAACAAGCTTAGCAATTAAGGAATCATAATATGGGCTAATATTACAACCTGCATAGGCTGCTGTATCAACTCTAACACCAGGTCCTCCAGGGACGTTAAAAGTTGTAATCTTCCCTGGTTGTGGAATAAATTTTTCTGGATCTTCTGCGTTTATACGGCACTCAATACTATGCCCACGAGGTTGAATATTTTTATTTACATTACTTAAAGGCTCTCCATAGGCAGTTCTTATCTGTTCTTTTACTAAATCTATTCCTGTGATAAATTCAGTAACGGGATGTTCAACCTGTATCCTTGTATTCATCTCCATAAAATAAAAATTACGTTTATTATCTAGAAGAAATTCTATTGTCCCTACAGTTGTGTATTTTATAGCAGTGGCAGCAGCCACAGCTACTGCCCCCATCTCTGCTCTTAATTTATTATTTAAAGCCTTAGATGGAGATTCTTCTATTATCTTTTGATAACGTCTTTGGATGGAACACTCCCTCTCTCCTAGGTGGAATATATTCCCAAGATTATCTCCTATTATCTGAAATTCAATATGTCTGGGCTCCTCAAGATATTTTTCTATATATACGTCGGGATTTCCAAATGCCGCCATAGCCTCTTCTTGAGCGGTCCTAAAGGCATTTAAAAAACTGGCATCTGTGTGAACCACCCTCATTCCCTTTCCGCCGCCGCCTGCCGCAGCTTTAATAATAATAGGAAATCCTATGTCATGAGCAATCTTCATTGCCTGCGCCTCATCCGTTACACTCCCTTCACTTCCAGGCAGAAGAGGGACTCCAGCCTTTTTCATTATCTCTTTAGCCTTGACCTTATTTCCCATCATTCTTATGGTCTCAGAAGTTGGGCCGATAAATTTTATCTGACAATTCTCACAAATCTCAACAAAGTGTGAATTCTCTGCTAAAAAACCATAACCTGGATGGATTGCCTCAGCATCTGTAATTTCTGCTGCACTTATTACAGCCGGAATATTTAAGTAACTATCAGAACTCTCTGCTGCTCCTATACATATGCTTTCATCAGCAAACCTCACAGGTAAAGAATCAGTATCAGCTTCAGAATGGACAGCAACTGTCTTAATTCCCATCTCTTTACATGCCCTAATGACCCTTAAGGCAATCTCTCCTCTATTAGCTACAAGGATTTTGTTAAACATTTAAACATCCCTTTCAGTTACTAAATCTTAGGCATAAATTTTAAATTATTAGACATCTTTCCAAAATAAATACTCTATTCTCTAGGGCACGAGAAGACAAAAATTTTGCTGGAGTAAGTTATTTAGTAGGCTTTTTGTAAATTTTCTTAGCACAGATTCCCGTAAAATTGCCTCTGTTTGAGCGAAGCGAGTTAGGCAATTTAGGGAAGCAAGCTTAGAAAATTCAAAAAGACTACTTAAACGAACGAAGCAAAGATTTCGACCTGTACGGTTAACTTTATTTTAAACATGAATAACACAAATTAGATACTTTTACAAATAAAGACATATTAAACCACGGAAAAAATCTGAAAAAATAACAATTAAAAAACAATTTTTCAAATTTTTTCGTGATTTTACTACTTTGTTTTTAAAGATGATACTAAAAAAGCGTAATTATG
>JAZDLJ010000093.1:0-7600 GCA_043802115.1 bacterium
GAATTTTTTTACTTGGGGCTCTGCCCCAAACCCCGAAGTTTTTTAAGGCATAAGAGGAAACTCAAGATTGTCATATTATTACCAAAGTGATATGGTAATAGCTTTTCCTCTAATCTCTTACAAACCTTACTTTCTTTGGACGTCAGGATGAGCGAAGCCTCAAATAGTCGTCCCTCTTTGCCCACTTTCCTTTCATTTCGCACGGAGGCAGAGATATAAACCAACTCTCTTTGCCCAACAATCCTTCAAAGTGAGATCGACTTACAGATGGAACACATAAACTTCGATCACCCCCTAGAGATAATCTTTTTATTTTTTTCGCTATCTTAAATTGGATAAAAGTCCGATTCCGTCTGAAGCAACACAACATCATATTGGGTAGTAATAGTCTTTGCCATATCAAATTTTAATTACTCGACATAATTATAACCTCTTCCAAATACTTATTTGAAACCTTTTTACTTTTTTGAATCCTATAACGTCTCTTTAACATTTTCGACAAATTTTTAAGGACAGCAATCTTTCCTTTTAATAAAAGTACTCCCTGCCCCCTGGTTGAAAAATAATTAAATGATTCTAATTGATGGTTAAGTATTTTGCCAATATTTTTAAAATACATCTGTAATGGAGTGTCTTTTATCATAACATAGATATCATTTCTTGAACATAAATAAACATACATATTACTATAAAGGCCAACTGTTGCCGTACCAATATGATAAACCCTGGCCTTAGATAAATAGACACATTTATAACCAGATAATTGCGACCGATAGTTCAAATCCACATCCTCGGCAAATATAAAAAAATCTTCATCAAAAAAACCGATATCCTCAAATAGTTTTTTTCTATATATCCCAGCCCCTGCGCACGCCCCAAAGATATACTCTTCTCTATCATAGCGGCCGTCATCTTTTTCACCCTGTCCTCTTGGTCCCCCAGTCCCCCAAATGTGGTAGGTATCCCCTGCATTATAAATAATATCTCTTTGGTCAAAAAAAAGCATCTTTGATGCCCCCATACCTGCCTGAGGATAACGCTCCATTCCTTCATACAGTTCTTTTAACCAAAGATCGTCCACTTCTATGTCATTATTGAGTAAACAGATATACTCCCCTTTACTTGTCTTGATGCCCTCATTACACGCCTTTGCAAAGCCTAAATTTTCAGGCAATTCTATTAACCTTACAAATGGATATTTATCTTTTAACAACTCTCTGGATCCGTCTGTCGAACCATTATCTACTACTATAATCTCATAATCCTTAAACTTTTGTCCCTTGAATGAATCAAGGCACATACCTATAAAATTTATGCCGTTCCAATTTGGGATTACAACACTTATCATTGTTGGATTTCTTCCGTAACTTTAAAACTAGTGTGAGCAATTACTATCTTTATTACAAGTAAGTTTATCCTTGAGTTGATCTAAATTCTTTTTTGCCTGACCATGCTCAGGAATCCACCTCAAACATCGTGCATAATAACAAATGCTTTTATCATATGAGCCCTCAAGCTCTTCTATATTGGCTAAATGAAAACAAGAACTACCAATATATTTGGGTTTATGGATTTTATTCATAAACTTAGCCAGACCTAAGACATCTTGATATCGCTTCCTGGCTAGATCATGAGCCTTAAGTCTCTTATAAGAAGAACCTAAAACATAGAGTGCAGAATAATTATTTTTATCATAATCCACTGCTTTAAGCAAATACTCAATAATTACGCTCAAATACTGATCACCTTTCTCAACAAGTTCTATGGCAGTGTGGTAATAATAACTCGATAAACTCTTTCTGTCCAGACCTTCTAGAAAAGTATCTGAGTTATCCTGCCTAAGATATATTTTATTTTTTCCAAAATTTGAGATAATATCATAAGCTGAAACAATCGCCCGCGCCCTTACTAGAGAATTAATATCTTTTTTAACTAATAAAAAATTTTTAAGCGATTGAGGTATCTGATCCTTCAATTTATACAGCATACCCAGTTGGTAGTAAGTTCTATCAAGTAGATCACATTCAATTAAACCTAATGATAATACCTGTCCAAATTCCTTGAGAGCCTGTTCAGTTCTTCCTTTTTCCCTATAAATTGACCCTAAGTGAAAATGTAAATCAGCAACCAATCCGTCATCACTTTTTGAATAATTAAAGGCATCTTTGAACTTTTTCTCTGCCCTTCCAAACTCTTTAAGCGCCTTTTCATATTCTCCTTTTTCCTTATAAACTAACCCTAAGTGGTAATATGAATATCCTAATAAAAGTCTATCTTTAATTGGGTACCCAAGAGCTTCTTTAAGTGTATCTTTTATCTTATCTAATTTATCTAAATCTCCTTCTATAAGATATACCAGGGCGATATTAAAAATAACATCAGGAATAAAATCTACTCTTAATGCCTGTCTCCTCTTGGCTTTAGAGAATTCCCCCATAGCTCTCTTTAGCTCTCTCTTAGCTGTATATATGCGACCTTTTAAAAAAAAAGGTTCACCATATCTATTATCTAGCTTCGTACATTGATTTATGCAGGCAACTGCCTTTCTATAATCTTTTATTAAAAAATATTCCCTTGCCAGATAATAATAGATTACAACAAATTTCTTTTTATCTCGTTTAACTAAATTTTGCCGATCTTCTCTTTTTAAAATTTTTAAGACCTTCTTTAATTTCCTGATTATCTCAAGATGATCCCCTCCTCGCCAAAATCCTCCTGGATGCCTCCGGTGAGCTACTAAAGGCTTATTTATAAAATCTATTTTTCTATTACTTGTTATTAATCTATAGTGCAATTCCCAATCTTGTTTTAAAGGTAAATCTTTAAAAAGACCTATAGCTTCTAAACATTCTCTTCTAAATATTATATGGGAAACAGTAAAAATAGACTCTCGCCTGATTTTAATTGTGAGCTCTGTAGGAGACATATCAAACATACTTGAACGTTTTCTCTCTATTACTCCCTGGGCATCACAAAAGTAACAATCTGAATAAACTGCCTCAATCTCTTTATTTCTTTCAAATTCACTCACAAATTTTCTAATAGCGTAAGGGAAATATAAAAAATCATCGCTATCTAAAAACATTACAAAATCGCCAGTAGACTTATAAAAACCTCTATTCCTCGCCGTTGGGGCACCTTGATTTTGCTGATATATATATATTATCCTTTTATCTTTAAATGAATAAACAATCTCCCTGGTATTGTCAGTAGAACCGTCATCGACTACGATAATTTCTATCTCTTGATATTCTTGCTGAAGTACACTGGTAAGGCATTGGCCTATAAATTCTGCGTAGTTATAGGTAGGGATAATTATACTTACTTTTGGCTGGCAGATAACCATTTCACTTTGGTTCTTTGTAATAACTTTTTGGTTTAATTCAAAAATAAATTTCTTCGTTCTCCATTAATCCATATTCTTTAACTACACTACTACAACTTAGGTTTTTCTAACTAATTGTATTAATTAAATATAGTAGCATAAAGTAAAAAGCAGCAAAGACACTGAGGCACAAAGGCACAGAGGAAAAACAAAAAAACCTTAAGAACTTTGTGCCTATGTGCCTCAGTGCCTTAACCTACTGATCTTTAACTAACCTAACAGGTCTTACCTAGGCTAATAGTTACCAAGAAAAACCTAAGTTGGAGTAGTATACACCAGTAGCTATTCCAACGTAGATCCTTTATTTTCCCAGACTTGAGCTCCTACCTTTTTAGCAATTTTTTTTAGCTGCTTATCAAGGGTAACAATAACTACATCTTCACGCATAGCCAGTTCTAAGTAAGCTGCATCATAAGCTGACAATCCATAATCTCTTGCTAACGATATTGTATCACCAAAAGCCTTATTGGTTGTCTCTTGATCTATTACTATTGGTAAAAAGTTTAATAAATTTAAAAATTTTACCGTATCTGCTTTTGATAATCGTTTTTTTCTCTCTGCCACTATAAGAACGTTAACCACTTCCAAAGCCCAAAGGGAAGGGACTATCGCTTCTTGATTAGATAAACTCTCTAGAACGGTTTCAGTAAATGGTGTAGTCTTATCTTCAAAACACCAACTCATTGTTACTGAGCAATCAAGCACAAATCTATTCAGCATCCTCGTCTTCCCTCATTAATCATCTCTTTTATTTTTAATTTCCCAAGTGTTTTCCCTTTACGAAAATTTTTTATTTTTTGGATAGTTAATACAGGATCAACTTTTCCAGAAGGAAGCATAGGTATGATCTGTGCCACAGGAACACCATGTTTTGTAATAACATACTTTTCTCCTTCTGTTACCTTATCCAATATCTCAGATAAATGAGTTTTTGCATCATAAGCGCCTATTGTGTGCATATTATTTTTCCTCTCTCTAACTAGTCTAATACTAGTCTAATTCAAATTTAATAAAAATGCAATCAATTTTTTTCATATGGGAATTTTGGAACCTTCGGACGTATATTCTTTACTATGCAGAGCAATGAGAGGCGGGAAAACAAATGAACGTCGTTTTATCCATCGCCTCTCAATTGTGTTGTTGGGCCGTTGATCTAGTTAATCTGCTTTTGTATGTAACTTTAAGCCTAATGTGTGCAAGACCTTAAGAATTGTATCAAAACCTGGACTTTTATCCCCTGATAATGCTTTGTAAATTTCATGCTTGTTTCTCCCTACCAAATTACCTTTATTTGTTTATATTGAGAAATTAACTTGTCACAGGTAATTATTACCATAGAGCTTTGTATTGCAGAAGCAATTATTATTCGATCACAAGGATCATTGTGTAATTGTGGTAAGCACGCTGAATTTATAGCAATATCACTATTAATTGGGATCTCATGTATCCCATGAAATTTTAATGCCTCAAAAAACCATTTATATATCGGCATTGGAAGTTTAAGTTTCCCATTCCTAGATTTTATAGCAATTTCAAAGGCAGAAATCGAGGATACAAAAATCGAACCAGCATTTTGCATTATAGAGCTTTTTGCTTTTGTCGATAGTCTTTTATGATCTGCAACAAGCCAAAGCAGAGTACAAGTATCAAGAATTATCATAGCTTAATTACCTCTCAGAAACAGGCCATTCTTCATTACTTAATGGTAAGGTTGGATCTTCATTAAAAATCACTTTACTAAGTTTTGAATCTTGTTTTAGTGGATTATAATTTTTATGCCAAGGTAATAATTCTGCAACAGGTACCCCATTGCGGCAAATAAGAACCGTTTCATTTAACGTTTCAACCTTAGCGAGGAGTTCTGAAAGGTGAGTTTTTGCCTCATGAGTATTGACTGATATCATACCTTCTCCTTTATTATCGACTTAGTTTAGCTTAGTTTAAATGTAATTATACAATTGTACAAAATAATTGTCAATTACTTACCTTTAACAAAAAAATATTTCCTCCAACTACCCATCTTTTTAAAAAGGCAATAGATTAAACCTAAAGGAGTAAAAAGTAGCAAGTGAAAAATAAATAAGGTTAGATCACATAATTTTACTGAATACTTTATCAAGAAATTAAGCCATACAACCCTTGTAAATAAACTTGCTATCCAATAAATAATCGTTATTTCTCGGCACTGATGAGCTTTATCATAAGCTATAACGTACCTTGCCCCACATAATAAAACAATGAAATCCAGTTGAACGTAAGTTACTCCTTCTTCATTATTGTGGAGGACGACAATAAGATCGAAAGTCCTCTTCCTGGTTTCTTTAATAAGTCTAAGATCAAAGTTAAACCAGGTAAATCTATCCTTAGCAAATAGCAAAATATCATCAACTTCTTTATACTTTTCTATCTCATCTCTATTTCCTGTTTGGGTGAGAACTGAAACTGTTGCCTCTTTATACTCATCCTTTAAAAAAGTGAGTGCCTGGGTAAATTGCCACATCCTGGCTGATCTTATCACTAATATCTTTTTTATATCTTTATAATCTCGATAGTGAAAGGGATTATCCATTAGTTTTTAAATACTTGCAAGCCTTCTGATGTTGGGGATATAATTCCATACATCTCAAAAATTCCTTTTTAGCCTCTTCATATTTTTTTAGCTTATAATATATCTCACCTTTATGAAAACAGATCCCTCCCTTTACTGCCATTTCATCTGAAAACGCTCGTTCCTCGTTCCTGGTTCTTCGTTCCTGATTCATGTTTGTTTTATTTGAATTAGTGGCCTTCATTGCTTTTTGAGCTAAATCAAAATGCCTTAGACTTGATTCGTAATCTCCTTCCTTCTCAAGTAAAGAGGCTAGATTATAATAGGCATAATAGTGGTTAGAGTCCCTTTTAATAGTTTTTAATAAAAACAGTTTGGTTTTTTTAGGATTATTCTCTTTTATCAATTTTTGTGCAGTATTATATAATAAATCAGGGTTTTCTTTTAGGTGACATTTATGCCTACAAAATTGAGGGACTAAACCTGTCTTCATTTTATCCCTCAACTTCCACATCCTTGCACTGTTCCAAGCCCGCTCTATTCCTTCATTAAATACATTGCCCACTAATACCTGACTATTTCCTGTCCCTCTACAGCAGATATACACATTTCCCTGAATATCAATATAAACCTTTTGAAAGGGTTCGTTACATGCGTTCTTAAAATTACAATAAAGTACATTAATATAGTCAATTTTATATCTATTACACTCTTCAATTATACTTTTTTCGATGTACTCCCTACGTCTTTTTGACAATGCCGTAAAGATATTACGTGGATTGGCATAAGGATGATGTGAATCTATCGGTATCATCCCTGTACAAATAAACCCATCAGCACCTACTTCTTTTACTAATCTTGGAATTTGGGGTAGAGACTCCGCATTATATCTACTTGCTACTGCCTTAAAGTAGACCTTAGTCTCAGCGATCCCTTTTAAAAAAGATACCTTTTCAAGAGTATCATTGAATCTGGCATTAGGCATAATATGTTCATATACATCTTTAGACCCTCCATGGAAGCTTAAGAGGACTTTACCCAGCCTGGCGGATGCAAGTTTTTTTGCTAAGGATTTATCTAAAAGAAGGCCATTGGTGTTTATAACTGTCTTACTAATCCCTTTCTCTGTGCAATAAGAAACTACTTCAGGGAACTGTTGATATAAAAGAGGCTCTCCACTTCCTGTAAGACTTAGGTCGTCCAATGGATTTTTAAATTGATCCAAAATAGTTTTGAAGTCATCAAAACTCATATCCTCTTTAACGATATTTAGTTTATAGCTACCACACATTAGACAATTTGTATTACATCTTTGGGTTAACTCTATTTGGGCTAAGTTTGGTACTAACGTTCTATTTTCCATATTTGTCCTTATCAATCATTGATAAATATTTTTTCGCCTTATTATGCCCTGAATAAATCCTAACGCATTGAAATAACTTTTCTTTAGCCTCATCGTACTTATTTAACCTATGATATATTTCACCTTCATGAAAACAGATACATCCTATTAACTTATCTTTAGACAAAATAGACAGTTTCTCGCTTTTAATAACCTCTTGAGTAGTTCGTACAAATTCTATCAGGCTTTGGTCATAGGCTCTTTCATCTTGGAGGATAGAAGCTAAATTATATCGGGCATAATAATGTGAAGGATCCTTTTTGAT
>JAZDLJ010000153.1:0-15782 GCA_043802115.1 bacterium
ATATATATAATAAAAGTAGAAAAAGTGGATAATTAAATAAAAGAAGGTAAAAATGTCTAAATGGGATGAGATAAAAAAAAGTAGAAACGAAGAGTAATATTTTGACACTAATAATGACCGAGTTGAAATATGCTATAGAAAAAGATAAGCTTAGAGTTAATGTCCCTACTTTGATATTCTAATTTCCTAACAATTTTAATAAGCAACGTGTTATAGAAGTAAACTAAAAAAAATAGAACCATTGAAAAGGAGGTCATCTAAATTGGAATTTAAAGTTAAAAAAGTCGACCTATTAAAAGCCTTACAAAGATTTTTAACAATAGTAGGTAAAACTGGTTGTATACAAATATTCTCTTGTCTGTTAATTGAAGCTAAAGAAAATAGAGTTTCTTTATCAGGTACGAATTCAGAGCTTGGAATTATATGTAATCTTAAAGCGGAAATATTTTCAGATGGAAAGATAGCTATCTTTTATAAAAATTTTTATGAATTAGTAAGAGAACTTCCTGAAGGAGACATTTCTTTTTTATTAGATAATTCATCTAATAGAATAGCCTTAAAATCTTCTTTAAAAGGAAAATTTTCATTAGCAGTTTTAGCACCTGATAATTTTCCTTTACCAGAAATAGCAGAAGATGAACTTTTTAAAGTCAGGGTAAATACAAATAGTTTAAAGGATATAATAAGAAAGACTTATTTTGCTATATATGATTCAAGTAATAAAAAACATGAAGAACAACGTCCAATTCCTAAAGGAAGTTTATGGATTATAGAAAATAGTATTATTAAGGTAGTAGCGACAGATGGGCATAGATTAGCTTATGCAGAAAATAAGATTGATATTAGTGAAGAAATAGAATTAAAGTTTATAATTCCTAAAAAGTCGATTTTAGAGTTGAAAAAGATTGTTGAGGAAGATGATGCCCAGGTAATATCAATAGGATTAAAAGAGAATCATATATTTTTTAAACAAAAAGATGTTATATTTTTTTCTCGTTTATTAGAAGGAGAATTTAAAGATTATAGTAAATATGTACCAAAAGATAATATATATCAGGTAAGGGTAAATAAAAATAATTTATATAGTGTAATTAAAAGAGTATCTATCTTTTCAAGTGAGGAATTAAAAGGAATAAAATTAGCGTTATCTTCTAATAAATTAACTGTAATATCCCCTAGTTCTGAACTGGGTGAGGCAATAGAAGAAATAGATATAGAGTATAGTCTTGGAGATTTAACAGCGAAGATTAACTTTATATATCTATTAAATGTTCTTGATTGCATAGATAGCGATGAGGTTCTTATAGAGTTGAGAGATCATCACAGCGCAATCTTATTTAAAGATAAAAATGATGAAAATTACAAGTGGGTAGTTTTACCAATGCAACTGGAGAAGAGCTAGATATGCTCTATCGTATTGGAACAGATGAATATATTAGAAAAAAAGATATACTAGGTATATTTAATTATAACAATATTATCCATTTTGTTAATAATAAAGAAATTTTAAAAGAAAATAAAAGTAATATTGACAAATTAGCTAAAAAAGACAAAGAGATTAAAAGTCTTATCTTACTAGATAATGGAGATTATTATTTATCAACAGTAGGAATAAAGACATTAGAAAAGAGGTGGAGTATTAAATGAGTGATTCCCAAAATATCTATAATGCAGATAATATAAAGGTCCTGGAAGGATTAGAAGCAGTAAGAAAAAGACCATCTATGTATATAGGAAACACAGATATTACAGGTTTACATCATCTTGTTTATGAGGTTATAGACAATAGTGTTGATGAACATATGGCTGGGTTTTGTAAAAATATAAACGCCTTTATCCATATTGATAACAGTATAACTGTAATCGATGATGGTAGAGGCATACCTGTAGATATGCATAAGACCGAAAAAATTCCTGCAGTAGAGGTAGTAATGACTAAACTTCATGCAGGAGGTAAGTTTGATAACAATACTTACAAGGTATCAGGTGGATTACATGGAGTAGGTGTATCCGTGGTTAATGCCCTGTCAGAACACCTAGAATTAGAGATAAAAAGAGATGGTTGGGTTTATAGACAGACATATGAGTATGGAAAACCTATTATAGAGTTAATAAAGATGGGGACAACTGAAGAAAGAGGGACGAAGATAACTTTTACCCCGGATAAAACAGTTTTTAAGGAAACTGAATATAGTTTCGAGGTCTTATCTGCAAGATTGAGAGAACTATCTTTTCTTAACAGAGGATTAAGAATAACAATTGAGGATGAAAGAACAGGAAAGAAAAATGAATTTCTTTATGATGGAGGGATCGTATCATTTGTAGAACATCTGAACATGAATAAGAGCCCAATAGATGAAAAGGTTATCTATTTTCAGAAGACCAAGGATAATATAATTGTAGAATTAGCCCTTCAATATAATGCAGGTTATTCTGAACAGGTATTTACTTATGCGAATAATATAAACACTCATGATGGTGGAACCCATCTTATAGGTTTTAGATCAGCTTTAACCAGGACTGTAAATAGTTATGCTACAAACAGGGGAATATTAAAAAATAACGATTTAAGTATCTCTGGAGAGGATGTTAGAGAAGGACTAACTGCTGTAATAAGTGTTAAATTATCCAACCCCCAATTTGAAGGACAAACCAAGGGAAAATTAGGAAATAGTGAGATAAAAGGAATTGTTGAAAATATTGTTAACGAAGGACTGGGTACTTTTTTAGAAGAAAATCCCAAGACAGCAAAGTGTATAATAGAAAAGGCCCAGGGCGCAGCTAGGGCAAGAGAAGCTGCCCGAAAAGCCAGGGAGCTTACTAGGAGAAAAGGTGTCTTGGAAGGAACATCTTTACCAGGTAAATTAGCTGATTGTTCAGAAAGGGATCCAAAGTTATGTGAGATATTTATTGTTGAGGGAGATTCAGCAGGGGGTTCAGCTAAACAAGGAAGAGATAGGAGATTTCAAGCTATCTTACCGCTAAAAGGAAAATTATTAAATGTTGAGAAGGCCAGATTTGACAAGATGCTTTCAAATGAAGAGATAAGGATATTAATAACTGCTTTAGGCACAGGTATTGGCAAAGATGATTTTTTAATAGATAAGCTTAGGTATAATAGGATTATCTTAATGACAGATGCTGATGTGGATGGAGCACACATTCGAACCCTGCTTTTAACCTTTTTGTTTCGTCAGATGCCAGAATTAGTGGAGAAAGGACATATCTATATTGCTCAGCCTCCACTCTACAAGATTCAAAAAGGGAGGTTAGAAAAGTATATTCAGGATGAACAGACCTTAGAAAATATTTTGTTGGAATTAGGGGTAAAAGGAGTTCAGTTGATTAGTAACGATAAGGCTGTCTCTTTTGAAGAGGTATTGTTAAAGAATATGAAAAAAATTATCTCCTTTGAAAAAATTTTAGATATCCTTGATAAAAAAGGTAAGAATAAGGATGTTTTAAGATGTTTATTATTGGAAAGACTAATTGATGAAAGTATTTTAAAAGATCAGGGTAGATTAGAAGAGAGGGTAAATACCTTTTTAAATTCTTTTAATACTCTCTATAACGATAATGCAAAAAAATTATCAGCAAAGGTTATCCAGGACGAAGAACATAGTTGTTCTGAGGTAGATTTTATCCTTATTAACAATGGAGAGGTTAAGCATACATTAGTGGATATGGAATTTTTAATCTCACCAGAGATTAGGAAATTAAGCTTACTTTTAACAGATGTCCAGGATGTAGGTAAACCTCCCTACATTTTTAAAACAGAAGAGAGGGAAGAGAGGATAGTTAGTTTTAGTGAATTAATTGAAAAAGTATTAGACCATGGAAGAAGTGGAATGTATATTCAAAGATACAAAGGATTAGGAGAAATGAACCCTGATCAATTGTGGGAAACAACTATGAATCCTGATAAAAGATCTCTTCTAGCAATCAAGATAGAAGATATGGTCGGTGCTGATGAGATATTTACCTTATTAATGGGAGATAATGTTGAACCAAGAAAAGCATTTATTCAGGAGAATGCCTTGGAAGTAAAAAATCTTGATATTTAATCTTTAAGAGGAAGTTTTTAGAAATGGAAGAAAACGAAAAGTTACCAATAGATAACAAATTGCTACCAGAAGATAATAAACCACCCAACAACATCAAACCAAAAGACATAGAAGACGAGATGAAGGTCTCCTACCTTGATTACGCAATGAGTGTAATTATAGGCAGGGCCTTGCCTGATATTAGGGATGGACTAAAACCTGTTCATAGAAGAGTCCTTTATGCAATGAATGAGATGGGGATGAGTTGGAATAAGTCCTTTAAAAAATCTGCCAGAATAGTTGGAGAGGTACTTGGTAAATATCACCCCCATGGAGATACAGCAGTATATGATAGCATTATTAGGATGGTTCAAACTTTTTCTTTGAGATACCCTTTAATAGGAGGGCAAGGTAATTTTGGATCTATTGACGGTGATGCAGCAGCAGCAATGAGGTATACGGAGATAAAATTATCCAAGATAGCCCATGAAATGCTGGTTGATATAGATAAGGAGACTGTAGAGTTCACCCCTAATTTTGACAATTCTTTAGTTGAACCACAGGTCTTACCTACCAAGATTCCTAATCTATTAATAAATGGCTCATCAGGAATAGCTGTTGGAATGGCAACAAATATTCCTCCTCATAACCTGGGAGAGATAGTAGATGCCTTAATCCTTTTAATTGATAATCCATTAGCAACTATTATTGACTTATTAAAGATCGTTAAAGGCCCTGATTTTCCAACAGGCGCTCATATCTATGGAAGTGAAGGGATTAAAGAGGCTTATCTAAAGGGTAAGGGATGTATTCGATTAAGGGCTAAGGCAAGTATAGAGGAAGAAGAGGGACGGACAACCAAAAAGAAAATTATCATTTCTGAGATACCATATCAGGTAAATAAAAAGAAGTTATTAGAACACATGGGCGCCTTAGTTAATGAAAAGAAGATAGAAGGGGTTTCTGATGTTAGAGACGAATCAGATAAGGATGGGATGAGGATTGTTATAGAATTAAAAAAACCTGAGATATCAGAGGTTATCCTTAATCAGTTATATAAACACACCTCTCTGGAGACAACCTTTGGCATAATTATGTTATCTATTGTAGATAATCAACCAAGGGTGCTTGGTCTAAGGGAGATATTAGTTAGATTTTTGGCCCACCGAAAGACTATTGTTACAAGAAGGACAATTTATGATTTAAAAAAAGCGGAAGAGAGAGCTCATATCCTGGCAGGTTTACTAATAGCCTTAGATCATCTGGATGAGGTTATTAAGACAATTAGATCGTCAAAAAATTATGAAGAGGCTGATAGAAATTTAAAAGAAAGGTTTGATCTCTCTGATAGACAATCTAAGGCCATACTGGAAATGAGACTTCAGAGATTAACAGGATTAGAAAGAGAAAAGGTGAAATTAAATTATAAGGAGACATGTGATCTCATTGAATATTATAAAGGATTATTAAGTGATGAAAAAAAGATCATGGAGATAATAAAAAAAGAACTTTTAGAGATAAAAGAGACTTATGCTGACGAGCGACGTACTCAGATTATGGATCAAACCCAGGATGTTACTATAGAAGATCTTATAGTTGAAGAAGATATGGTAGTAATAATTACCCATAAAGGATATATTAAGAGAAGTCCATTAAGTCTTTATAGGATTCAAAAGAGAAAAGGACAGGGATTAAGGGGAACGACAACTCAGGAAAATGATTTTGTAGAGCATCTATTTATTGCATCTACCCATGACTACTTGATGTTCTTTACAGATACGGGAAAGGCCTTTTGGCTCAAAGTATACATTATCCCTGAATCGGGTAGAGTAGCTCAAGGAAGGGCCTTGGTTAATCTACTTCAATTAGAAGAAGGAGAAAAAATTACAGCCATACTGCCTGTTAAAGAGTTTGAGAAGGATAAGTATATATTAATGACTACCAAAAAAGGGATTATTAAAAAGACATTGATGGAGGAATATAGCCGACCAAGAGAAAAAGGAATTATAGCTATAAATGTTGACCCAGGAGATAAACTTATCGCTGTAAAGATAACAGATGGTAAAAAGGACATTATGTTAGGTACAAAGGATGGCCTGGCGATTAGGTTTCATGAGGAAAAAGTAAGGGCTATTGGAAGAGTAGGAAGAGGGGTGAAAGGAATAGCGTTAGAAGAGGGGGATGAGGTTATAGGTATGATCGTCCTGGATGATGGATCAGCTATTCTAACGGTTACTGAAAGTGGTTATGGTAAGAGGACAGGGCAAGCAGGATATAGACCGCAGGGACGAGGAGGAAAAGGGGTTATAAATTTAAAGATAACAGAACGTAATGGAAAGGTGGTTGGAATGACACAGGTATTCGATGATGACAGTATAATGATGATTACCGGGGAAGGGACTCTTATCTGGCTGGAGACAAAGGGGATATCATTAGTTGGTAGGAATGCTCAGGGGATTAGATTACAAAGGTTAGGAGAAAATCAGAAGGTGGTTGCCATAGCCAAGCTAGCTGAAAAAGAGGACGGAGAAGATGAGAAGGAAACAGAAAGTCCTGTTGGTACTATTTAGTGTAATAAGTTTTTTTACAATATATGGATGCCGTTTAAAAACTAAGAGATATTTTAGAGAAGCAGAAAAATTAGAAAGAGAAGGCAAGTATAACGAAGCAGAAAAATTATATAGACAAATAGCAACCAGATATCATGAAGACACTTTTGCTGCTGATTCAATATTTAGGGCGGGAGAAATTAATTTTCTCTACCTGGAAAATTATCAACAATCACTAAAAGACCATCTTCTTTTGATTAAAGAATATCCTAAAAGTGTTTATGCCCCAAGGGCTCAATGGAGGATTGCTTTAATCTACGATAAAACCTTTAATAATCCGACCTCTGCTATCGTAGAATACCAGCGGTTGATAGATAATTATTTTTTTCCAGAGTTAGTTGAACAAGCTTATTATAATTTAGGAAATTGTTTTTTTAAATTGAATAAATTTAATCAGGCAATTACAGAATTTACCATTTTATTAAATTATAATCCAAATGGTAAATATGCCGATGATGCTGTATTTAGGATAGGTGATTCATATTTTATGGAAGGAAGATTAGATGATGCTATAAGGACTTATGACAAAGTATTAAAAAATTATCCTGAAAGTGAGTTGGTATTAGAGGCAAAGTTTTGTATAGGAAAGAGCTTAGAGGAGAAAGGTATGTTAGAAGAGGCATTGAAAATTTTTAATCAGATAGAAGATGCTTATGATAATAAAGAATTATTAGTGAGACGAATAAAACAGGTAGAAAAAAAAGTAAAATTAAAGAATAAGAAGTATAAGGTGAAGTGGTAACTTTTAACAGGGATAAAATAGTTTTTTTATTTTATCCCTGTTAAAAGTTTAGTTTTTCTGCTGTCATTTTACATTTTTTAAAAGATTGCCCTAGAGACTACAAAGAAAAAAGGTTCTTCTGCAATTTGTGACCAAAAGATGTAAAAAAAAGTTATTGAATTGGGGGCTCTGTCCCCAAACCCCCTGGGATTTATCGCTTATGGAGAAGTATAAATTTACTATTTGACATAACCTAAAGAAAAATATATAATTTATCAATAACTTTTTATTTAAGAATTAAAAAGATTTGTTTTTAAGTGAATAAATATCTATTAAATTAATTTTATTTCAAGAAAAAAATCATTCCAAAGGTAGAGAAAAAGTAAAAAACAACTTTTTCTCTACCTTTGGAATGAAAAGGAGGTTTTACACCTATGAAAAGAACATATCAGCCAAATAAAAGGAAAAGAAAGACTACTCATGGATTCCTCGTTAGAATGTCTACCAAAAATGGTCGGAAGATCATCTCTAGGAGAAGAAAGAAGGGAAGAAAACGGTTAGCAGTGTAATGCCTTTTTTAAAAGATATAGTTTTAAAAGGAAAAGAGTTTGCTTATGTAGTAAAAAAAGGAGAACGGCTTGAGACGGTTTTATTTAGATGTTATATAGTAAAGACAAAAGGTATAAATAGTGAAGCTAAAGAGAATGAAACTACTAAAAAATTAGGATTGATTATTAGTAAAAAATTAACAGGTAAGGCCGTTGCTCGAAATAGAGTTAAGCGGTTATTAAGAGAAGTCTATCGAAGACATTATAAAAAAGTACGTCAAGGGACGATAGTGGTAATTAAAATAAAAAAAAATATTAGAGAGAGGTGGAAGGATTTAAAACCAGAAGATATCGAGTTTGATTTAAAAGGATTATGGTTAAAAATTGTTTGTTGAATTCAGTGATGACAAAGGGTGCTAAGTGGAGTAGAAATATAGCTATATATTTAATAAAAATTTATCAGGTTTTTATTTCGCCATTGAAATTTAATTGTTGTAGGTATTATCCAAGTTGTTCGAATTATGCTATAGGAGCTATAAATAAGTATGGTATTTTTAAGGGAGGATATTTGTCTTTAAAGAGATTATTAAAATGTAATCCTTTATTTCCCGGTGGAATTGACCCTGTATAAACAAATCCCTTATCTCCAATCCCAACAAATAAATTAACTACAAAATCAAATCCAGACTCTTCAATAAATCTATAAATAATCATATGGATAAAAAAACATTATTAGCTATAGTATTATCAACGTTAGTTATAATTGCCTGGCAATTTTATATCTCTTCTGTAACTCCAAAACCTTTAAGTAAACCCATCTTAAAAGAACAGACACCAGTCTCAGAAAAGGTTGAAGAGGCAGTAATTGATAAAAAAATAAAAAAAGACATTTTAAACGAAGAAAGAAGAGAGGTAACAAGGCAAATCCAGGCAAAGGAAGAGGACTTATCTATTGAAACCGATTTATATAAGGCGGTTATTAGCAACAAAGAAGGTGGGGTGATAAAAAGTTGGAGATTAAAAGATTACTTTGATAATAAAAAGGATAGTAATAAAGAGGGTTTTCTTAAAAGATTGAAATATTCTCTGATTAAAAAAGAAAAAGAATGTGTGGAGCTTATCGGAGAAAGTGAAGATCCTAATTTAGAAGCCTTAAGTCAGGTGGTAGAGATTAATATGGATGGAAAAAATGTAGGAATAGGAGATAATGCCAACTATCAGGTTTTAGGAGGAGATAAAAAACTTAATGAATTAAAAGAGGAAAAAGAAGAGGTAATATTCAAATATATTGATTCCCTGGGTATTGCTGTGGAAAGGGAGATGATCTTTTATAAAGATAAATATTATATTGATGTAAATATTACAGAAGAAAATCTTTCCTTAAAAGATTATCAGATTAGAGATAGTTTAGCTTGGGGAAGACCAATTGGACAAGAGAAAAAAGGGCATCATTCTTATAAAGGTCCGAGTTCGTGGAATGTCTTAAAAAATAAAAAAGAAAAGGATGTTATAAAAGACAAGAAGGTATCTGAGCTGGTTTCCAGTGAGCAATTCTCTTGGGTAGCCATGGAAGACAACTATTTTGCAGCCGTTCTTATACCCCAGGGTAATAATAGTTCTTTCCCTGACAAAGAATCACAAGCTATTAAATTTTCAAAGTATGTAAGTAAGAATAAAGATGGAGAAATGCTTATTGCTGTTCAAGCACCTTTTATCAATTTAAGATCGGGAGAAAAGATAACAAAAAACTATCGAGTTTATATAGGCCCAAAAGAAGTTGAAAGATTAAAGGTGTTAGGTAATAATGTGGAGAATGTAATTGATTATGGCTTTTTTGGTGTTATAGCCAAGCCCTTGGCCTTCTTGCTAAAGTATTTTTATAAATACACTAAAAATTATGGATTAGCTATAATCTTTTTGACAGTCCTTATCAAGTTGATTTTTTATCCTCTTACAGATAAAAGCATGAAATCGATGAAGGCGACCCAGGTAATTCAACCTGAGATGACCGCTTTACGCGAAAAATACAAAAAAGATCCACAACGCTTAAATAAAGAAATTATGGAGCTTTATAAAAAACACAAGGTAAACCCTGTGGGGGGGTGTCTTCCGATGTTAATTCAAATCCCTGTATTTTTTGCTTTGTACAAAGCGCTTCTTGTTTCTATAGAATTGAGAAATGCACCTTTTTTCTTGTGGATAACGGATCTTTCAAGTAGAGATCCACTTTTTGTTACACCAATTTTGACAGGAGTAACTATGTACTATCAACAAAAGATGATGCCTATGGGAATGGGAGGTGGTAATCAGAAACAGATGCAGATGATGAGGTTATTTCCTGTTTTTTTATCAGTACTTTTTATAAATTTCCCTTCAGGTCTGGTATTATACTTTTTGGTTAATAACGTTATTACAATAGGAGAACAATATTATCGAGAGAAAAAAAGTGTTTGAAAGAAGAAGGGAATATTGGAAAAATGGAAGAAGGATATAAAGAAAGAGTTTTTTAACTTAGAGAGGAGAAGAAAGATGATCAGTTTAGGAAGTTTATTAGGAATAGGTAAACGGAAAAAAGAAAAGGAAAAGGAAGAGGAGGTCAATAATAAGATTCAAATTCCTGACCTTGTGAGCAAGAAGACCGAAGAATTGTTAAGATTAATGAATTTTGATGATGTTGTGGTAAGCTCAAAGACCGAAGGGGATGATGTTATAATAACAGAGTTAAAATGTGCAAAAGAAGAAGAGAATGTCTTAATTGGAAGAGAAGGAAAGACACTTGAGGCAATCCAGCATATTGTTAGTAAAATTTTAAGTAAAGAAATCGAGGAAGGAAAAAAATTACGGATAAATATTAATAATTTTAGAGAGAAGAATGAGCAAAACATCCAGGAATTAGCCTATAAATTAGCAAATGAGGTGACTAAATTTAAAAAGAGAACTGTTACAGAGCCCATGAATCCTAGAGATAGAAGGATATTTCATATGACCTTGAGGAGCAATAATAAGATCAAGGCAGAGAGCTTTGGTAAGGGTTTTTTTAAAAGAATAGCTGTCTATCCCCAAAGGGAGAATGGTAGGGGTAGAGGTTTTGAGAAGGAGGAGAAAAGAGATTATGTATGAAAACAAAAATATTCTTTTTTCTTAACTCGTTAAGCAGTAGAGACATCGTTAGAAGAATCAGTAGAAGAGATACTTGATTGAGTTGGCTGTCCAGGTATATGAGGGTTTATCTGATAAGCAAGTGGATGAGATTGAGAGTATTGCCTTTGATCGTAGTATTTTTTTGGGATAGATAAACACTTCAAACTGATTCAAGGTCTTAAGGTAGAAAATTGGCTAATGCACCTAGACTAATTTTGTATTTAAGTAGTTCAAAAAAGAGTGAGTCTTTGAATTGCTAAAAAATGATATTTTTAATGATGAAGAGACCATTGCTGCCATTTCTACCCCTATTGGAGAAGGGGGATTAGGGATTATAAGAATTAGTGGGGGAATGGCCTTAAGTATTGCCCAAAAGATTTTTGAAGATAAACATGGTCAATCACGAAATTTTCCTGCCGAAGATACCTCCCATAGAGTCTTCTATGGCTATATAAAAAATCCAAAAAATAAGAGAAAGATAGACGAAGTCTTATTAACCATCATGAAAGCTCCCTTTACTTACACTCGTGAGAATGTGGTTGAGATTAGCTGCCATGGAGGAATTAAATTAATAAGAGAGATACTGGAGGTTTGTCTTGAAAATGGGGCTAGATTAGCACAGCCAGGAGAATTTACCTATAGGGCATTTACCAACGGTCGAATCGATTTATTACAAGCAGAGGCGGTTATCGATTTGATCAAATCTAAGACTGAACGGGCTATAGAGGTGTCTGTTGATAATCTTCAAGGTTTATTATCAAAGAAGATAGGAAAGATAAGAGATGAATTAGTAGATATTTTATCTCTAATAGAGGCTCATATAGATTTCGAAGAGTATATAGATACTCGTGATAATACAGAAATTGAAAAAGATATTAAAAGGATTAAAGAGTATTTGGAAGTGATTCTTAATTCCTATAAAGAGGGTCGGATATTAACTGAAGGATTAAAGGTAGTAATTATTGGCTGTCCAAATGTAGGTAAATCAAGCCTTTTAAATGCCTTAATCGGAATGAATAAGGTGATCGTAACCGATATACCAGGGACAACCAGGGACATAATTGAGGAGTTTGTTTGCTGGGATGGTATTTCTGTTCGGCTGCTTGATACAGCAGGGGTAAGAGAGAGTCAGGATATTATCGAAAAGATTGGGATTGAAAAGACCAAAGAAAAAATTAAAGAGGCTGATATAATCTTAATGATGATTGACGGGTCTAAGGATTTAGGGACGGAGGATGGGCAATTATTATCCTTTGTAAAGGAGAGTGAGCTCCTAATCATGATAAGTAATAAGATAGACCTTGGATACAAAGAAGAGAATAAAAAAAGGGTAGAAGATATCTTACATAAAGAGGTTTCAGAGATTAAGATGTCTATAGTTCAAGAAAAAGGGCTGATAGAATTAAAAGAGTTGATAAAGAAAGAGATTTATAATGGGGTATTGACTGTAGAAAATGAGGGCATGATTACTAATTTTAGACAAAGGAATCTTATAGAAAAAGGTATCTTTTTTCTGGATAATGCCCTAAAAGGGCATATAGATGGTCAAGGAGATGAATTTGTATCCCTGGAACTTAGAGAGGCACTAGATCATCTTGGAATGATTACAGGAGAAGTGACTAATGAAGAAATTCTGGAGAATATTTTTAGTAGGTTTTGTGTGGGGAAGTGAAGAAAAAACTTTTATGAGATTCTGGGTATTACCTTGACTAAGGCTACTTCAGGATTTTCGTTTAGACACGATTAATAATCTTTCTTAAACACTTATCCTATCATTATACAGACAAATCGACAGGCTGTTACGGAATGCAAATTTTCAAAAACACGGTTAAATAAAATCAAATAGTTGGCAGTAAAAAAATGGCCAAAAAAGGTATTCTGTAACAGCCTGTCGAGGAAGTGACGGACATGAACAAAGTATCAGACATAGAAACCGATCCACGCAAAATAGCCAATCATCTCTTGGATATAGGTGAATACACAAATTTGATAGATTTGGCCAGGGAAAAGCTATCTGACCTAGATAACTTAGACTGGTCATACCAGTGGTGGGCTTTCTTGGCTCGGGCGCTAATCAATCTTGGGCGATCTGAGGAAGCCAGGGAGCCTTTAGCTCGCACACTACTAGGCAGTCATTTTGATGAAGATTTTACTGATATCCTTCCGCTTATGATCGATTTTTATGATGCCCTTGGTGAATATAAGAAAGCAGATATTGTCTACGCCTACAGTTTGTATAATTTCAAATGGTTGCGGTATAGCTGTGGAGTGAAGAAGCGTGAATATAATGGTAAACCGAATCCTAAAATTGAGTTCACTCAACTATATGATCAATTGCTTTCTCTTGTTTGGAACCCAACGGAATTCTCTGAGACAGAGCTTATTTCTCTTATGGTGGAGTTCGAAGAATCATATTTAAGTAAGCGGGTTCTGAGAAAGAAGAGCGAACAATTAGTTATAGAATGTCAGCGACGATAGGTATGATCAGAGATTATTGGAAGGTTAAAAAATGTTAATATGGGACGACACCTTCGATATCATCGTAATAGGCGCAGGCCACGCTGGTTGTGAAGCCGCCTTAGCCGCAGCTCGGATGGGATGTAAGACCCTTATTATAACGACTAATGTTGACAATATCGCCCTAATGTCATGCAATCCAGCCATTGGTGGGCTTGGAAAGACCCATCTTGTTCGAGAGGTAGATGCCCTTGGCGGGGAGATGGCCAGGAATATCGATGAGACAGGTATCCAATTTCGAATGCTTAATACCAGGAAAGGGCCTGCTGTCAGGGCATTAAGGGCGCAGGCAGACAAGCAGCTTTATAGGATGAGGATGAAATATGTCCTGGAAAGAGAGGAGTATCTATCTGTTAAACAGGATATGGCAACCAAGATCATTGCCAGTCAAGGAAAAATCGATGGTATAGAGACAATAATTGGGCAGAGATATAAGGCCAAGGCTGTTATCTTAGCTACTGGTACATTTCTTAATGGCTTGATCCATATCGGTCTATTCAATTATAATGCAGGAAGGGCTGGAGATTTTCCCTCTTTAGAATTGTCGGATTCTATAAAGGAGTTAGGACTACAGATGGGGAGGTTAAAGACAGGGACTACCCCTCGCTTAAATAGCAAGACCATAGATTTTAGTCAGACAGAAGAACAGACAGGTGATGAAGAAGTAAGGCCGTTTTCTTATAGAACCTTGGAAATGAAAAGTGGTCAAACGCAAGTCTCCTGTTATATAACCTATACAAACGAATGCACCCATGAAATTATTAGGTCTGGTTTAGATAGATCACCTCTCTATAGTGGGGTAATTAAGGGGATTGGCCCAAGGTATTGTCCTTCTATTGAGGACAAGATTGTCAGATTTTCTGATAAAAATAGGCATCAGATTTTTTTAGAACCAGAGGGCCTGAATACCAACGAGATATATGCCAATGGAATTCCTACCAGTCTTCCATATGATATTCAAGTTGAATTTTTACATACAATAAAGGGTCTTGAAAAGGTTGAGATTATCCGACCAGGATATGCCATAGAATATGATTTTGTCTTTCCAACGCAATTGAGATATACCTTAGAGACTAAAAAGATTGAAGGTCTTTATCTTGCCGGTCAGATTAATGGGACATCAGGTTATGAGGAGGCAGCAGCCCAAGGATTAATTGCTGGGATGAATGCAGTCCTGAAGATAAAAAAGAAAAAGGAGTTTATTCTTACTCGCGCAGAGGCATATATGGGGGTAATGATTGATGATCTAGTTACAAAGGGACTTGAGGAGCCTTATCGGATGTTTACCTCCAGGGCAGAGTATAGATTGATGTTACGACAGGATAATGCTGACCTGAGATTAATGGAGTATGGGTATGAATTTGGTCTAATCGATAAAGAGACCTTTACAAGATTTAAGAGAAAGAAGGAGTTAATTAAAGAAGAGATTATTTTTTTAAAGAATAAAAGGATAAATCCTAATCGGTTAAAGCTAGATCAGGAGAGTAAAGATAATGAACCTTTGCCTTTAGAGACATTATTAAAAAGGCCAGAGGTAAGCTATAATAAGCTAATTGCAGAGATAGAGGAGATAGTAAAAGAAAGTCCGTCTTTTAAAGAAAGCGATAATGATTTAAGGAATGATGTTCAGAAAGAGACAGAGGTAGAGGTAAAATATGAAGGTTATATAAAAAGGCAATTAGTCGATATCGAGAGATTTAAGAAATTAGAATCTAAACGTATCCCTCAGGAAATAAATTATGATGTTATCCCAGGCCTATCTAATGAGGTTCGACAAAGACTAAAGGAACATCGGCCTGTTTCACTTGGTCAAGTTAGCAGGCTCTCAGGGATAACCCCTTCCGCCATTTCCACCCTAATGGTCTATCTTGAAAAATTAAAGAGAGAGACAAGGGCATTGGTTAGCACTACCTAAAATTTAATATGTTAATTAAAAGAGGCAATTTCTAACGGGAAGTTTCGCCTCTTCTGCAATTTGTGACCAAAATAGTACTGGCAAGAATAACTGTTAGATATTATAATTATATTATAATCCTTTCTAAAATCAAAAGGAGGAGATCATAATAGACATCTTTCCAAAATAAATACTATATTCTCTGAGTATCTAGGGGTAAAAGAAGAGAAAAATTTTGCTGGAGTGAGTTGTTTAGTAGGCTTTTTGTAAATTTTCTTAGCGCAGCTTCCCGTAAAATTGCCTCTGTTT
>JAZDLJ010000160.1:0-7066 GCA_043802115.1 bacterium
ATTGAAACACAAAGTTTTTTAAGATTTTTTTTGTTTTTTCCTTTGTGCCTCTGTGCCTTTATGCCTTAACAGTTAGTTACAAAATTAACCTGCATTATTTTAGGAAAACCTAAGTTGGAGTAGTATAATCCCTAAATTGCCAAATTCAAAAAATATTAAACCTATCCCAAAATTCAAAAACACTAACTTTTGGGATAGGTTCACCTTATAAACCTATTTGCCCAACCCCTAACCTTTTTCCCATTCAAGACATGAAAATAACGTAGTTTCTGTAAGGTAGTATAACTAAAGGTAGAGATAGGGATAAAGGCAATACGTTTATTCTGCATCTTAGCGTAGTTATTCATAAAATTATTAGGTTTCTTCTTAGCAACTATGGCTATGTATCTATCTTCTGAATAATAACAACCAGCCATAACCAACCTCTCCATATTGTTTGAGGCAGTCTCAAAGATTGGATTTCCCCAGACATCTGGAATAGATTGTGGGGGGTAGATAAAAAGTGCACCTCCATAAAAGGCCTTGGCGATCCCTGGGCCTATCATATCCAACTTATAATCAGTGGCAAAAAAAGCTAAGGTGGATTCATTTTCATGTTCAGCAAGCCAGGTATGTTTAAAGGGGTATTTACTACCATCACAATCTTCATCAAAGATAAAAACTATTGCCCCTACCGTTCCCCTGACCTGAGGTTCTTCCTTAACATAAATCTTCCCTCCACGATGATAATTTCGTAAGGTCTCTTTAATGTGGATGCCGTCTTTTAAGGTACATTGAAATTCTTCTACCCGTTGTACTGATAAACCGACTAATTTAAGGGCACGTTGACGAACATAACCACAAAAGTTCTCGATAACATCATCTTCAGGTGACCAGGAACAAACACTGTTGGGATTCCACATTGTAGACCATTGTTTCTTTAATTTTTTATCAGGTTTTTTCTCCAAATGGATTTTTTTCCATTCTTTTGGCATACCCGGAATTATTCTCCTGATCAAAAAACCCTGATTATTACTTAGTAAAGCCTGTTGATCACTCATTTTGATAGTTGGGTATTTATCCAATAAATCGATATATGGATAAAATCTGGATACCTCAATAGTCTTTAGCGCATAGTCATTACCTGCAACTCCTTTAGCAGCAACTATAATTTCGTAAAGATCTGGGGTTAACCTCTTTTTTAAAAGGGAAAGATTTCGTATATAGTGTAACATTATTTGCATTCGTTGAGGGTTGATATTGTATATCTCTTCAGGATAATCCTTTTGATGTTCTTTTTTGGCTGAAAGCAAAAGTTCCTTAAGACCTTCTGTCTTTTCATATTCCTTTATATCTAATGAACCTCGGACTCTCTCATAAAGATAGGTTAAATAGGGTATTTCTCCCAGGACATAATAAAGATAGTCGGGATGGATATTATAGATATCTATATTTTTATAGTAATTCGGATATTGTTCTTTGGAATTAGAAGATAGATTTGCACTTTGATAAGCCAATAAGATATTGGCTAACCGAGAGATCGAACAAACAAGTAGTATTTTTTTATACTCAATACCTAGTTCTATTAGACGATCAGTATTGTATATAGCTTCGGTATCATTTTTTTCAAGGGGTAAAAGGTGAAATATTGATTGAAGATATAAAGGAAGGCCAATCTTTTCTATGGCGTATTCATCAGGTAAGACAAGATTTTCTGTCTTACTGCTTTCAACATTTGGACTTATAAACTCAATTGCACATCTTTCCTGGAGGCCTAATCTGACTGCCTCTACCATTCCATCACATGGATCAACAGGAAAATAATGGGATACTCGATCATCGTTTTGAGATATTACAGTGGTTATATAAGGAAGATTTTGTACTCCGACCAGGGTCTTTTCACGAAAAGGCTCTGGTAAGGTGATAGCAATACACTCGAATTTATAATTTAAGAATACTCTCCGAACCTCATGGGCAAAAGAAGTTCTTCCTGAAATTATAGGTACAATACAAATATTATTTAACCAAAGACAATTTTCTTTAATCTTGAGTTTTTTATCCTTACGAGACATAGAAAAACTCACTCCCACTCAAAACTCTGAATAACTATCACACCTCTTTTTTTTGCCTCTTGTAAAAAACCTTGAGTTGCAAAGTGAGTAATAAGAACCTTTACCACTTCCACATTAGGGGATTCCCTCTTTAACACCTCTACCTTCTCCTCAAGCTCTGTAAAGACACTACTATTTCTCTCTCCTTTTATACTAAGCCTTAATTTAGCTTCTCCTACAACCATTACTTCTTTTTCCTGATTTGTTGTAGCCTTACCCAGAATGTTTATCTCTGTATTGCCTAATTCTTTCCGTATCAGCTTCTCATGCAGAGATATCCCATATTTTTCTTTTAATATATTGGGAAGCATTCGATATGCCTCGTTCTCTAAGGCATACCCCATACTCCTTCCTAAACCACCAACCTCACTTCTCGTATCGCTCATTCCCATTGTAAGTTTCTGAATCTCCTTACTCGTATCGCTCATTCCCATTGTAAGTTTCTGAATCTCCTTATTTGTATCTTTCTGAGCCTCTGCCAACTCTCCCATGGTTTTACCTAACTCTTTCTGAGTCTCTGCCAACTCTCCCATGGTTTTACCTAACTCTTTCTGAGTCTCTGCCAACTCTCCCATGGTTTGATCTAACTTTACTAACTCATGCTTACTCTCTTTCTGAGCCTCTGCCAACTCTCCCATGGTTTTACCTAACTCTTTCTGAGTCTCAGCTAATTCTTTGACTATACCCTTAAGTTCACGAAAATCAGCGCTCTTTGCTAAATCATTGTAAGCATCTGTTATTGCTACAGAAAGTAACTCTGCCTGCTTCTCATTAAATGCTTCTTCCAACTTATGTTTAAGTTCAATTTGCATATGCATCTCTTGTACCTCCGCTTACTTTCTAGGTATCCCCCACCTGGGTTGGCCATTCTCCATCATTAGTGAAAAAATCTTTTAATAGAGAAAAATTAGGATAACTATTAGGGTTTACAGTTGTCTTTTTAGTCGGATCAAGGGCTTCCTTACCTAAAATCTGGCTTACTGATTTCTCAAATGCCTCTTTTAGGCTAATATTTTTATTAGCCTCCATGAGTTTCAAGGCATAACGAATAATATTTATCCCGTCCCTGGTACTATAATAAAGGCTATAACTATGCCTATCTTGGAGAAAACCTACAGTTAAAGCGATAATCTCTTCAGGGGCAGAAGGCAGATTGTATTTTAAGATAGCTTGTTCTTCTTCTTTTTCTGGAAACTCCAATTGGATCATTGGTTGTAAACGAGAAATAATATAATCAGGTATCTCATAGGTAGATGCATCATCATTCATCGTTACACAACATCGAAATTCAGGATGGGAATAAATTTTAATTCCAGCGATAATACTTTCTACATAACGACGATTATCAAGGAGAGGGGCTAAGGATGCCCATGATTTTTCACTCATTCTATTGGCTTCATCCAAAATAGCAATCCCACCAGTTACCATTGCTGATACTAATGAACTTGCGTGGTAATTGATATTCCCCTTACCAGAAATAACAGGGGTGATTATTAGATCTTCAGGTCTTGTGTCCATCGTACATTGATAGATATAAATCTGCTTCTTTAACCTTTTCGCCGCAGCAACTGCCAGGGTAGTCTTTCCTAATCCAGGTTTTCCTAATAATCTTGGCGATAAAGGTAAGTCGTCTTTATCAGTAACTAGCCAACAAGCTAAGAGCTGTTCCATTACCTCCTCTTGTCCAATCCAATTAGTTTCAAATTTATCTGGATTGGAAAGGATTAACTCAATACCTTCTACATTTAACTTATCCATATATTTCTCCATCAATAGGCATAAAGTTGTTTTTTACTTTATGCCTGTTGATTGTTTTATTTTTTAAAATTACTATCTTATTCTCCTCCTCTTACAAAGAGGCAGTTGTAGGATTTCACTTAAGATAAGACCTTCTCTAAATATTAGAAGATCATTATTATCTATTTCAACCTGATTAGTATAGGCTATACTATGATAATCCTCATAATTATCTGCTTCATCCAAAGCTGTCTGTTGTGTATTGTCTGTTTCTAATTGTTCATTATTAAAAAACAAAGAGTCTGTTGTAACTGAAGTTATATCTTGCACCCTACTACTTTTCTTTACGTATACTGGATCAAATTCTGGAAATTTAGCAGGATATTTCCTTACAGAAACTGGTTTATATGTTGGAGATTTCATTGGAGGGATTGATCTTTCTCTTGTCTGTTGTTCATTACTTGCATCTTTACTTCTTTTAAACTTTCGATATATTACATGTAGTATTGACAGTACAATAATAATATCTATTAATTTTTCCATTTTATCCCCTTTTCTCTTTCAACAATCTTTCTTTTAAAATCCTCAGGTATCCTTATAACCTTATGATCCTTATTGATAAAACCATGCGTTGTATAACCTTCCGCAAGCAAAATTTTATTTTCTCTCTCATCTCCTCTCTCTCCTCTCTCAGTTTTATCTCTAAAAATCAGGTAATCAAATTTCATTTTTACAAATGACATCTTTTTTAGATATGTCTTTACTATCAGTAAATCATCATAATAAGCAGGTGCTCTATACCTACAATAACACTCCGCAACAGGTAAGTAAAGCCCTCTCTTTTCAAGTAATGCATAAGGCAGGCCAATATCCCTTAGAAATTCTGTACGGGCAATCTCAAAGAGAACTAGATAATTAGCATAATACATTACCCCCATCTGATCAGTATCAGCATACCTTACCCTGACAGTTGTCTCAAATTCAAGATTAACCATATTTTTAAAATGTCTGAACACGATTAAACGAATTACAGGATGGACAGGATTAAATCAACGCTAAATTATAAAGTATGTTTTTTATACCTAATTCATCATTTTAAATATCCTGTTCAAAACAAAAAAATTTACGCTTACAACAGGTCTAAAGTAAAAAAGCTACTTTAGACCTGTTGTAAGCGTAAACTCCCCTATACTTCTAAATTTCTTATATCTTCTATCTATTAAATCATCACTCTTATATTCACATAATTCTTTCAGATTTCTTCGTATTACCCTTCGAAGACGGGAAGCCATAAGCTTATGATTATGATGACCGCCCCCAAATGGTTCCTTAACAATCTCATCTATTAAATCGAATTTTATTAATTCATTAGGGGTTATCTTTAGCACCTGGGCAGCATCTGATGCCTTACTTCTATCATTCCAAAGGATTGCTGCACAGCCCTCAGGAGAAATTACAGAATAGACAGAATTCTCCAGCATTAGAATCTTATCACTAACACCCAAAGCAAGGGCACCTCCACTCCCTCCTTCTCCAGTTACAACAGCTATAATTGGAACCTTTAATCTGGACATCTCTTTTAGACACGTGGCTATAGCCTCTGACTGTCCTCTTTCTTCAGCGCCAAGACCAGGATATGCCCCAGGGGTATCAATAAGGGTAATTAAAGGTTTATTAAACTTTTCTGCTAACTTCATTAATCTAAGGACTTTTCTATAGCCTTCAGGTTGGGGCATGCCAAAATTTCTGAAGAGATTATCTTTTGTCCCCCTACCCTTTTGATGTCCAATAATAAAGACGGCCTGATCCTCAAACCTTCCTATACCGCCTACGATTGCAGCATCATCTCCATATCGTCTATCCCCATGAAGTTCTACGAAATCGGTAATTATATGTTTTATATAATCTAAGGTATACGGTCTATCTGGATGCCGGGCTAATTTAGTCCTCTCCCAGGGAGTAAGATTTCTAAAGATGTCCCATTGCAATTTTTGTTTCTTTTTCTTTAGTTTTTTGATCTCTTCTTTGAGCTTTCTTGTAGCTGGATCGTTAAGGTTATCTAGTGGGAGAGAGTGACGTAAGAGCTCGATCTGTTCTTCAAGTTCTATTATTGGTTTTTCGAAATCCAGGGTATTTTTGAGCATAAAAAATTTTAATATAAAGGTTAACGTCAGTCCTATCCCTATAAAATTTTCAATCCAAATTTTTTATAATCTTTTATTTCTTTATCTTTTGAGATTAATGTAATATTCTTATTTATAGCTTGCCAGGTTATCATTCTATCGAATGGATCTTTATGTATTATTTTGGGAAGTCTATAAAATGTTGCTACTATGTCATCAGAAAGATTTAAGGTTTCAATACTAATTTTTTGGGCTTGTTTAGGTAAAGCATCAGGAGTAATTCCTACAAGCTTTAACTTTCCTATAGAATATTTCAAAGATATTTCCCAATAAGTAATAATACTAACATAAATTTCGTTATTGAAATTTATAATAACTTCTTTTACTTTTTCAGATAATTTATTATCATCAAATAATACCCATAAAAAAATATGGGTATCTAGGAGATATTTCATAGCGATAAAAGTTCCTCGTCTGTAATGTAAAAATCATCTTTTATCTCACAACTAGCTACATCTTTAAGAATTCCAAGGGGTCTTTCTCGTTTATGTTGAAATTTTTTATAAGAGACTATTACCGCCACTTTCTCTTGGTTCTGTTCATTTTTTATCACTATTTCCTCACCTTTATTTACCATCTCTAATATTTTATTAATATTATCTTTTATTTGTCCAGATGCTATTGTTTTCATAAGTTCCTCTACTTTTCAAAATCTTCTGGTTATAACGGATTTAGGGGAGGCAATTAATTTGTATCTTCTCGAAATTTTTTAAGTTGTTAGCCCTGAAAGGGCGTTATATCCTAGCCCAGGGCAACGCCCTGGGAAAAAAGTTCCCAACATTTTTAAGCCCTGAAAGGGCGAAATAAATTAAGCGGGGTGGAATTCCTTACCTTTTTTATTTCGCCCTTTCAGGGCTTGACAATTGAGATGATATCACACCCAGGGCGTTGCCCCATAAGCGCTGCCTTAAGGATGAGGCTATTGTTAATACTTTTTTTTAATTTATAATTGTTAATCAATAAGAATTAAGCTTATAAACCAATAATTATAAAGAGTTACGGCATTTTAAAATTATTATCCTAGGGCAATTTTAAAAAATAAATTTAAATAGTATA
>JAZDLJ010000383.1:0-7784 GCA_043802115.1 bacterium
TTAAAAAACAATTTTTCAAATTTTTTCGTGATTTTACTACTTTGTTTTTAAAGATGATACTAAAAAAGCGTAATTATGTTTAGTCAAAATATTTTTTTTCAGATTTTCTCCGTGGTTAATTTTTAATCGTACAGCTTGAAATTTTTGCGAACTCTCTTGATTAATCTCTAAGTTATATACATAAACCATGCCTAGAAAAACCTAACTTGGAGTAGTATCTCCCTTTTTTTATGATTTCATTCTTATCAAGCACTGTAATTTTCTTGCGAGCTCCTCTATTGATAATTGTTTAAGCTCATTTTTATCAGAGATGGAAAGCCCTTTTGCTGATTGGGCAAGCCTGATATCACCAATTAATTCTCCTTTTTCCATTCCTTCTTCTCTTGCGCCTTCAATTATATCCAGCTCACTGGCCAGATTCAGTAAATATTTATCATACCTCTTTCTTTCATCAGGAGACAGCTTCAGCAGGTCTAACTTCTCTTGTGCTTTTCTGATATTCTTCGATTTAAAATCATCACGGATACTTTCATTTTTTAAAAAATATATCCATTCATCCAGATCACTTTGGATTATGTCTTTAAATCGTTCTACTTCTATGAGGTAATATTCAGGATATATATCCTTTGTCTCCAGGGTCTTTATTGTTTTTTCTTCTTTCCTCTTTAAGATTAAAGGGTTATGGGTATGAATACCTTTAAATTCTGTCTTTCCATAATATACATAATCATCTACTCTCTCCCCCAGGGTAAAATATAATATGCTAATAGATATTACTTTCTTTATCTTTTTAAATTCTTCGCCAAGTTTTAGATTATCTACTATCAGCTTCGAGGAACCGTATAAAAGTCTCTCCAGATAATGTACTTCTCTTTCATTTTGGATCTCTATTATTATATGCTCCCCTTTATCATCTACTGTCAGTAAATCCACACGATTAAATTTATTTGTTTCTTCCATTTGGTTTGATTCACTCTCAAGTAGGTTTATTATCTGTATATCCTTTTCCAGCACAGCTGTCAAAAATCCCTCTAAGACATCAAAGTTTACTTTATCTCTTAAGATATTTTTGGCTGCCCAATCAAACCGTATTACTTTTTTTTCTCCTATCATTGGCATCTTACTTACCTCCTTTTTTACGAGGAGCGATTATGCATCCATCGTCTTTTCACCTAACGAGCATCAAATTTAGTATAACCAATCTATTGTTTTTTAACAATGTCTTTTTTTTGATTGTTATTTCTGTTCTCCTGCAATTTGTGACCCCAAAGAGGAGGGGCTGTAACGAAAGATGCGGTTTTTTAGAAGTTTTATCTTTCTCTCCAGCCGTTGATACATAGCGGCATCTTTTGTTTTGTTGAGATTTTTAATCCTTTGTTCATACAGACTAAGGAGGGCCTCTGCTACAGGGGCATCAAAAGGAATAGAATGAATCCATTCTTCCCAGTTTTTTTCTAATTCTTCTTTGCTTTCATCATAAACTTTCATTTTTATGAGGACATTATTGGCTACAGATACATCAGGGAATCCATATTCATCAAGGTCAAGTTGGCCTGTTAAATCAGAAAGATATCCCAATTTATATCCGGTCCCTTTTAATGTCTTAACCAATTCCCGAATAGCTCCTTGATTATCCCCTATCTTTAAATTCACAAGTCCAGTGTACAGGGATAGATTTTTTTTTGGTACTGAAAGCAATTGATCAAGACCTGTCTTGATCTTCCCTTTAGCTAAATCAATCATTCCTGTCACTGCTAAAATATCGTCACTTACTTGACCTTTTTCATTAATCCGATTGACTAGTTGAGCAACAAGATCAAGTTCTCCTTGTCCAATGAGATACTCGATACTATAATTAAGTGCCCAATCCGGACTAGCCCATCGCTCGTCATGATATTGTCCCCAGAGATGTATCCCTTCATCGAAATCATCTCCAAAATAATTCATGATAGCTTTGTTTATCACCTTTTTATTGTATTTATGGGAGATAGTTTTTCTTGTTGCAGGAAAATCAGAATAAAGAATGGTTAGAGGGAAAAAGAATTCACCTGTATCACCTGCGGCCTTGACCAGATGGGGAAGAGAAACTGAATTAGAAGGGGCATCAAAAAAATGAAGTTGAAAGTGTAAATAATTATTGCTTAGCCTGGTCAGACGCTTCCTAACATCCATTGGAATCAGATTTTCCTTTTCAGGTGGGTAGGCAAGGACAAGCGTTGTGGCTTGTTTTTTCCAGGCCTTTATAAAGTCTTTCTGGAGATATTCAACCCAGACATCACGAGTTGCTACATCATAGGTTATAAAGGTTTCTAAGGCTTCATCATAGCCAACAATGGCAAAAATATGGGCAGGGACATAGACAAGGACAGGAAATCCAGCATTAATACATTGTTTCACATCCTCTAAGCTTGCCATTGGAAGGAAATCATGTCGGAACCCCTCCTGTTCTGCAAACCAGGTTTGGTTGACTACAAATGTCCCGCTCCCAAGGCCGGTAATCCTTTCTCCAATCTTTCTGGCTGTGATATTTGAACCCCAAAAATGCATAGCCAGGGCCAGGGAATTTGGTACGCAGTATCCGCCTTTATATTCTGTTTTAGTTTCAACCCCAGGTAGGATAACCCGTTTTTTGCCGGCTGATCTATCTAAATTATCAAGAAATTGATTAGCCTTTCGAACAAGTTCTCCATTTGAGGTGTATTTAGCTACTACTCTTCTAAACCCCTGGATTGCCTTTGTTTGATTTCCTAGTTTATGATTTAATAAGGCAACCCTGAACTGGAGATATGAAGAGACCAAATCTTTAGGTTTTTTTCTTAGGCCATGTTCGTAGCACCAGAGAGCCTTTGTTGGGTCCGCTGTTCGTTCAAAATAACGGCCAAGACCAAGAAAGGCATCTGCTGGGTATCCAAGGGTTATTGATAAGGTAATCCCGGCTAGAAGATTTATACCTATAACTTGAACTAAATGTTTTAATTTTTCAAAATTACTTTGCCCAGAAGCAATATAATAAAGGAGAAAAACTGGCCACCAAAATCCAATAAGAAGATTACTAAAAATAAGCGGGGTTGTGAGCGCTCTCCATCCCTGATTAGTAGCAGCCCCTGCCTGGAATCCAGGGATAGCAATCATTATCTCCTGGGCTACCATCCAGGTAAAATATGCCCAGAGTAGCGCCAGGAGATAGAAAACCATTTGTTTAATTGTAAGCTGAGGTTTAAATTTACCAATAAATCCTCCAGCAATTGCGCCAGATAACATCAGAAAGAAGATTATTATATTGAGTCTAACCAGGGCGAATGAGTCCTCAAAAAGGACTGGTATAAAGGTTGAAAAAAGTCGATCAATTAGAAAAAGGTAGAATGTTGTACAAACCATTCCAAATAAAAAACAAATAAACGCCCCTCCTGCTATTCCTGTAATAATTGATCGGTAGGTTCCTTTTGTTTTCAGTTCTTGGTTCTTGGTTCTTGGTTCCTGGTTGAAATCCAAAGGGGAGGTAGAGGATGTTAATTCATGATTTTGTTTAAAATTTAGGTGTGCTTTCTTTAAAATAAAGAGTAATCCCAGACCAGATAAAAGATGAACTCCAGAAAGGGTAAGGGCTGACCAGTACCATTCTACATTCCACATCACAATAAGGATTAAAAGACCTAGTCCTAACACACCCAGGATTATGCCTATTATCCTTCCTGTTTTGCGATAACCACACTTACAAATTGTACTTCCAGCAATTGGTCCGGAGGCAATTAATCCTGCGACAAGGGTTATTATGAGTATCCACCCTGGGTTCAGGGGGAATGTAGATGTTTGTTTATCTCTATACATGTTGCCCTCCTTAGTTGCTATCCTTAAAAGACGGAAGATGAGAAGCAAGGTAAAACTACTTACGCCATAGAGTCCAGCACAAAAAGTATGTTGGGCTCTACGGCGTCAAGTAAAGCGTTTGTTAGATGTTTGAAGTTATTTTTAATCCCAACTCCAATCAAGGACAATAATATCATTTTTATCTAATAAATCATTAAATATTCCATAATCGTGTGGAAGACTTAGATACATAAATAATGGTTTTAAAAAAATACTAGCTTTTTCTAATGCATCTTCATGTTTATTTAATTTTTCATAGACTTCATATAAGGAAGTTTTGAGTTCTGGTATTACTTTATTTCTATAACAGTTAGTAGACGAAGTTCGTTTTTACTAATATAAATTCCTTAATACCTAATCTTTACCCTTAACCTATGGTTGAATTATACCTATTTTACAATAAAAGTAACCTCCGTCAATGAGAAAATATTAGGATACTTTTCTTCCTCTTAATATTTTATAGTCCCTCCGTTCCCATTTAACGATTTTCCTTACTTTATAGATATTTACTTAATGCCTTAGTGGGAGGTGAGAAAAAATGACAGTTACTATGACAGCAAAAAATTAAATAACTATACTACTCCAACTTAGGTTTTTATTGGTAACTATTAGTCTAGGTAAGACCTGTTAGGTTAGTTAAAGATCAGTAGGTTAAGGCACAAAGGCACAAAGTTTTTAAGGTTTTTTTGTTTTTCCTCAGTGCCTTTGTGCCTCAGTGCCTTTGCTACTTTTTACTTTATGCTACTATGTTTAATTAATACAATTAGTTAGAAAAACCTAAGTTGGAATAGTATATACCTAAAAAGATAACAGAAGCATTGGACTTAGAAAAGGGTTCTATGTTTGATTATTGATAATTGTTTATCCTCTTGACTTCTTGACTTCTTGACTTCTCATCTTCTCGTCTTTTCATCTCCTCAAGCAGTTCCTCCGCCTCTTCCCGAACCTTCTCCCCAGTATCAATTTTAACTGCCCATTCAAGGGCCTTTTTGGCCTCTTCAATACGCTTTTCTTTTAAGAGTAATCTCCCATACCTTAAATGGTAAAGAGATTTATAACGTCGCATTTCTATGGCGGCTTTATATTTATTTATAGCCTGTCCTGTTTTACCCTTCCATTCAGCGATCGCTCCAAGACAAAATAGGTAGTCTGCATCATACCGTACTTCCCTGGGATTAATTTTATCCAAAACTGATTCCGCCTCTTCATTTTTTTCTAGAACGATGTAGAGATAACTGAGGCGAAGTTTTGATTGAAAGTCTAGAGGGTTAAAAGAGACTGCCCCTTTTAGTGCATCGATCATTCCCAGATTGTCTTCAGCCAGTTCGTAATTATTGGCTAAAGATTGCCAGTAATAGGTGGAGGGATCAAGAACAAGCTGTATTTTTCTTATTTCGATAATTTGTTTTAGATCATTAGGATTATTCACATCCAGGGTTTGAAGATAATTAGCAAGGATAAACCAAGGGATAGCTTTCATCTTAATATCTGTTTCAAACTCTGATTGTGCCTGTTCTAAAAAATTTATATTTTCAGGACTATTAAAAAATTTAAAAATTTGAGCTAATTCAGGGAATTGATCTTGAAGATTAAGTTTAGTTTTGATCAGCCTGTCCCGAGCGTCCCAAAATTTCTTAGCTGTATAGGCAATATACATGGCTTCGTTATTCGTTCTTGGTTCTTCACTTACTGTCTTATTATCTTCTTGACTTCTTGTCATCTTGTCTTCTTGCCTTCTTGCCTTTGCCCACTCAATTGCCTTAACAGGATCAGCGTGATTAAGATAGGAGAAGGCGATAAGGCTGGCGAGATATCCCTTGTTTTCTTTTTTAAGATATTCTGTAGGTGTATTTAGGACGGTTGTTATTTTTTCCAGCTGTTCTTTTGGAAAAATAACTGCTGTCAACGGGCCAGTATATTTCAGGGCAGGGCATTTCCAGTACTCAACAGATTCCTCGTTATATGCCTCATTAGCAATACGATCTAAGCGTTTTTGGCTTTCCCCACGACCCTCATTTTCTAGTTCCAGAATCTCTTTTACTTCTTTTCGAGCATCTCCCAGTAACCTTTCTGAAAGTCTATCAAAAGAGTAGGCAAAAAAAACAGATCTGTTTTTATCAAAACCGAACAACAGATTAAAGGTAGTGTAATGCTGATGGATAACAGGAATACCTGCTGATAATAAAGACTGGATATTAGTAGGTTCAGCAGGTAGAATTAATATTTCAAAACCAAGGGTTTGGGCAGCATCATCAAGATCAGCAAAGGTATTTAGCGGACGTAAGAGGATGTTGTCTTCACTCTGAGATAGTTCTTTTAATTTTATTTTTATCTCAGACTCTGCTACCTTTTCTCCTTTCCAAAAACGAATTGTAGCTAGTAAAGCCATCCAATTAGGATTAAGATATTCTTCATAATCAACCATGGGAATTTTTAATCTAATTTCTGAAGAAGGTTTACCAAAATCAGGAGAGGCCAGGATTGCCTGACAACGTTTTACATCCCAATACCACTGGTTAGAATCACGATATCGACTAACTATCTCTTTATAAATTACCCTCGCCTTTTCTATCTGACCATACTTGTAGTAATATTGGGCTAGTCCTTCCGCAATAGTCGGCCATTGCATGTGATCGGGATAACGTTTTAGGAGATTTTCAGCCCATTTAAAGGCCCTTTCCCGTTCTTTAATTTTAGGAGAAGATGTATCATAGATGATCTGATCCTGGATATCTTCCCAGCGTTCCTTATTAGCAAAGGACATGGGTAATAGACAACTAAAGATGAGAGGGATTAAAAGTAAGCGCATCCCAAAATCACGAAGACGGGAAGAGTTGTTAAAGCAGATTAAAATTAAAAATAACAGAGCAATATGCTCAATATATTGAGCATATTGGTAGAAAGATATATAAGTACCAGTATTCCAGGGAGGAAATAAAGACCAGGCATCTAAATTTGGGAGGCTATTAAGTGAAGAGCCTCTATGGACTAGAAAATTAAAGAGTAGTTCATGTAGATACCACAAAATAGAAAAAAGGGTGCATGCAGAAAGAAAGATAATTGGCTGAACTGGTCTAAATTTTTTATCTTCTCCTGCCCACCAAAATCCAACTAATAAACCAACGGGTAGACCTATTAGTGAGGATTTGACCAGATCCCAGAGTATTGATAGCCTATCCAGAGAATCCATGCTACTACTCATTTCAATCCTACTGTAGAGTGTAGGCCATATAGAATAAACCATTACTACACACATCCCAAGGATAGCGCTTATTAATAGTGGTTCAAGCCAGGATCCCCATTCATTTAATCGATATCTCTTTTTTGGATTTCCAATCAGTCTTTTTTGGAAGACCCAGGCTAAGGATACCCAGATAAGATTAAAGAGGTAAAGAATAGAGGTTAGAACCCACCAGATTATCTTACTTTTTATGATAAACCAACTAAAGAGGAGGAATATCAAAAGGTTTATAATGAAGGATGACAGGGCGAGCTTTTTTTTTCCCTTTTTATAGAGTGCCCATAAGATCATTGACCAGGGGAAAACTCCGGTTAAGGGGACACCTATTCCAAAGAGGATATACCATGGGAAGGCAAGAGGATCAGAAGTTGTTTCTTTATGCTCTTTATCGTCTTTACTATTTTGTTGGTTCATTGTAAAATGTAACTTACAATTGCCAGAAAATAGCTTTTTTGCTTTCTGGCAATTGTAGGTTAAATTGGGCATCTTTCATAACGCCAAAAAACAGCAAGGTAAGGATGCCGTAAATTGTTTAAATAGACATCTTTCCAAAATAATCTTGCGGGTGAGAAGACAAAAATCTTTGCTTCGTTCGTTGGAGTAGTCTTTTTGAATTTTCTAAGCTTGCTTCCCTAAATTGCCTAACTCGCTTCGCTCAAACAGAGGCAATTTTACG
>JAZDLJ010000384.1:0-3506 GCA_043802115.1 bacterium
TTAAAAAACAATTTTTCAAATTTTTTCGTGATTTTACTACTTTGTTTTTAAAGATGATACTAAAAAAGCGTAATTATGTTTAGTCAAAATATTTTTTTTCAGATTTTCTCCGTGGTTAATTTTTAATCGTACAGCTTGAAAGATTTTTGTCTTCCTACGCCCTGCAAGATTAATTTGGAAAGATGTCTATTCTATACCCCCAACTTTTGGGTCAACTAAGAATAAAGGTTCTCCATACTCAACTGGCTGTGAGTTATTGACCAGAACCGACATTATCTTACCAGAAATTGTTGCCTCGACCTCATGCTTCAATTTCATAGCCTTAACAAAACAGACGACCTCTCCCTTTTCAATGAGATTACCTACCTCTACATATGGTTTTGATCTATAAAAAAAAGTCCCAACTCGCGGTGATTTTATAATAATAAAATCTTTATTTTCAATTAATGGTAAGTTGCTGCCTCCAGATAGATCAGTATCAACAACCTCTTCTACTTCTAATTGACAGTCAGTCTCTTTACCATCTTCTTGAACAACACATGAAGATGCAAGTTTTCTGAGTCTTATCTTTTCCCCGCTCTCTTCAAGTTCAAGTTCTGTTAAACAATTTTTATCCATTAATTTTGTAAGATATTCTAGGTCTTTTATGTCCATCTTCTTATCCTCTTAGCTTCTATCTTTCCCCTTTCCTGCTGAGGTAAGTACTTCATGTCCTTTATCCGTAACCAAAACAACATCCTCGATCCTCACTCCTCCAAGTTCAGGTACATATATCCCTGGTTCTATGGTAAAAACCATATTATTTTTTAAAATTCCATCATTTTTATAGTGAATCTTAGGAGCCTCGTGGATATCTAATCCTATCCCATGCCCTAAACCATGCCCAAAGTATTCACCAAATCCATTCTCCTGAATAAAATCTCTTGCCGTTAAATCAAGCTCTGAACATTTTAACCCAGGTGAGATTGTTTTAATAGCCCTTTCCTGGGCATTTAAAACAATCTCATATATCCGCTCTTGCTCTTTACTTGCCTTCCCTAAAGTAAAAGTTCTGGTTAAATCAGCATGATACCCACCATGCTTTGCCCCAAAATCAACTATTACAAAATCTCCTTCTTGTAATCTCCTCTCGGAAGGTTGAGCATGAGGCATAGCTGAAAATGGACCAGAAGCCACTATAGGATCAAATCCTGCTTTATCTGCACCATTTTTCCTTAAGATATATTCTATCTCATTGCAAATCTCTTTTTCTCTACGTCCTACTTTAACTACTTTATCTTCAATTAATTCTTCAAGAGTTTTATCGGTTATATCGATTGCTTGTCTAAGAAGCTCAATCTCGTGTTCGTCTTTTACCTGCCTGAGCTCTTCAACCAAATTAGCATAAGGCTGCAATTCGAAACCAGGTAAGGCATTTTTTAATTTATGAAAAAAGGCAACTGAGACATATTCAGACTCAAACCCTAACTGTCTAATTCCAGTATCTTGAACACAATTTTTAATACACGCTGTCTTTTCTTCATAGGAGATTATTTCAAAATTTTGGACCTGTTTTTTAGCTTGTCCAAGATAACGAAAATCTGTACCTAATATCCCTTTTTCTTCTGTAACAAGTAAAAAAGCAGCGGAACCAGAAAAACCAGAAAGATAATAGATGTTATTTATGTTAGTTATTAATAAGGACTCAGCCTTTGCTAATTTCAGACATTTTCTTAACTTTTCTAAGCGTATATTATACATAATCAAACACCACTTGCAAAGGGGATAAAATCGTTTTTTATTTTATCCCCTTTGCAACTGGATTTTTTATTTAAACGGATTAATAATTTTTGTGCCTTCCATGACAAAATCGGCCTGATTTACACAAACTTCATTTATCACCTATGTGCTTATTGTAATATCTGCGCCTTTAATAAGCGATTTTGCAATGAATGATTTAACAGGAGTTTCTATAAACGCATATAGCCAGATATTTGAATCAACAAAACAAACCTTATCACCTTTCTTAATTTCGGTCATATATTTCTTCTCTTTTATACGGTCTGAAATTAGTGATTTTCAAAGGTGATTCCAAAAGTTCTTCGATTATATCGGATGTTGTGCCTGTCACATATTCTGTCAATAAGATAACTTTCACGTTATAATGTAAATCATACAGTCTTTAAATCGAAAACAAGCCAAAATGCGCTGCTTTTTCATTTTTCCCTCACAGAATTCGCATTGATCACCTTTTATAAAGACATTACCGCCATCGCTGCCCTTAACCCAAGCAAATAACTCTCAACCCCAAACCCACAAATCTGCCCAACCGCTACCTCAGAGATATAAGACTTATGCCTAAACGGCTCCCGTTTATAGATATTAGAAAGATGAACCTCTATCACTGGGATCGAAACCGCTGCAATGGCATCGCGCAAAGCTATACTAGTATGCGTATATGCCCCTGGATTAAAGACAATTGCCTCAACTCTTCCCTTTGCCTGTTGGATATATTCGATCAATTCACCCTCATGATTTGATTGGTGAATTTCTAAGGATATATTATACTCTTTGGCAAGATTTAATAAAGAGTTATTTATATCTTCAAGGGTAATATTTCCATAAACCTCTTTCTCTCTTGTTCCTAAAAGATTTAAATTCGGCCCGTGGAGTATAAGAATGTTTTTCATTTAAAATCCCTCTTTAGGTAAAAAAATAAAAATAATTTCAGATTAAGGCATCCTTCAGGAGAGGATACTCCTTTTTGCCTTTTAAATGCTCTCTTGCGGTAGTTTGTTTTGCTACTAACACATTAATAAGAATACCTATTCCATGATCTGAATATAAAAGATAACTTTGCAGTAATTCAAATAGACTCTTGTTTGAGAATGATCCTAATTGCAAGTCATAGTGTTTGTAATTTTTTATACTATACCCCTTATTAGCTTCGATCTCAATATCAAAAAGTATAGCTGAGTTTAATTTATCCTTATAGATGCTTTCATTGGAATAGAAAAGGGATTTTCCGTTAATATCTCCTCTATGGATAAAGTAATTCCTTAAATACATGATTGATCCGATGAAATATCCATAACTTTGGAGAACCGGTCCAATGATATCTCCGAATCCTTTTGTTAGCGAATTTTTTTTATAATCAAGATGTCCTGTATAGATATCCTCTCGTTTGTTGGCTGTAATGTAGTATCCAATGCGTAGGAACACAATCTGGCAGCAGCATCATATGTCCCACCTATAGTCCCAAATAAGGATAGATATAATTGTTTTCTCAAGGTTGCATAAGGAGGATATGATTCATTGGTTATTAATTCAGATATAATCTCTAAATCTTGCTCAAGCATAAGTCCTCTGGATATTGGATGAGGTTGATTAGACATCTTTCCTAAATAACGATAGTCAGAATAAGGGATTGAGCCAAATATAGAAATTAAATTTTCTAGCTAAAATAAAAAAAATGTGTATCATATTCCCGTAACCCTTAATTAAACAAGGAGGCGAGAATATGACTA
>JAZDLJ010000203.1:0-3805 GCA_043802115.1 bacterium
TTTTGTTATTTTTGTTTATTTTATGTATAATAGCAGGGTTTATTCTTTACTGACCCATAATTTTTAATTTTAAATTCATGATCAGCAATTCTAATTTTGATTTTTTTAAAGATAGATGTGCCTCCAACATTGAGTGAAGCAAATTTTGGAGGCACATCGACAAATAAGTCAAAATGAGAATTGCTGATTCATGATAGATGATTTTTTTATAAGGAGTTGTTTTAACGATGATTAGTAAAGAAGTAGTTATTCAAAATGAATTAGGTTTGCATGCCAGGGCAGCTTCTCTTTTTGTTCAGCTTTCTAGTAAATACAAGGCTGATGTATTTCTCCAAAAGGATGAGAAAAGGATTAATGGTAAGAGTATTATGGGGATAATGATGTTAGCCGCAGCAAAAGGGACAACTCTAATTATTTCAGCAGAAGGTGAAGATGCTGAAATAATGGTCGAAAAGCTAAATGAACTAATTGAAAATAAATTTGGAGAGGAATAATTATAAAGTTATGCTAAAAGGCTTAGGGGTTTCTCCAGGTATAGTAATAGGTAAGGTATACATATTAGACCGGAGAAAGGTTACAGTAGATAAGTTAAATGTAGATGAAGACAGATTGCCTCAAGAGATCGATCGTTTTAGAAAGGCTATTGAGGTATCCAAAAAACAACTGGAAAAGGTAAAAGAAGAGCTTGTTAGCAAAATGGGGGAGAAGAGTCATAATTATATTATAGATGCCCATCTCCAAATATTACAAGATCAGTTGCTTATAGATGATACTATAGATAAAATTAAACAAGAAAAGGTAACTGCTGAATGGGCTCTTTCTGAAGTAATTAAAAATTTTTCGGCTGTTTTTGAGAGTATGGAAGACGAATACCTACGAGAACGTAAGAATGATATAAATCATGTAGGGGAGAGGATTCTTACAAATTTAGTTGGGAGAAGGATAAAGAGCCTGTCAGAATTAGCAGAGGATGTGGTTGTTGTCGCTCATGATCTAACGCCTGCTGATACGGCTCAAATGCATAGAGGTAAAGTAATTGGGTTTGCAACTGAAATGGGAGGACGGACATCGCATACAGCTATAATAGCACGTTCTTTAGAAATTCCAGCAGTAGTTGGTTTAGAGGCAATTACCCAAGAGGTTAAAAGCGGAGATGCCATTATAGTTGATGGTAATGGTGGCGTTGTAATTATTAATCCATCTAATGAAGTCTTCAAAGAATATCTTGAAAAACAACAAAGATATAAATATTTTGAAAAGGAACTCTTAAAACAAAAAGACCTACCTTCAGAGACAAAGGATGGTTATCACATAACCTTGATGGCCAATATTGAATTTCCAGATGAAATTCAATCAGTCTTAGATCATGGAGCGACAGGCATCGGTCTTTATAGGACAGAATACCTTTTTATGAATAGAGTCGATCTTCCTACAGAAGATGAGCATTTTTATGCATATAAATTTCTTGCAGAGAATATTAAGCCCCATACTGCTATTATTAGAACTTTAGACCTAGGTGGAGATAAATTAAGCACTCAACTCAATCTTCCTGTTGAGGTCAATCCTGCCCTTGGTTTAAGGGCTATTAGATTGTGCTTAAAGCAGAAAGATATTTTTGTAACTCAATTAAGGGCCATACTAAGGGCAAGTGTTTATGGTAACTTAAAGATATTGTTCCCTATGATCTCAGGTGTAAAGGAATTAAGAGAAGCAAGAAAGATATTAGAAGAGGTAAAACAAGATCTAAAGCGAGAAGCTATTTCATTTAATGAATCAATTGAAATTGGTCTCATGATTGAAGTTCCATCAGCAGCAATTACAGCAGACCTATTAGCCAAGGAAGTAGATTATTTTAGCATGGGAACCAATGATTTAATTCAATATTCATTGGCTATTGATCGAGGGAATGAGCATGTATCTTACTTATATGAACCACTACATCCAGCAGTCTTAAGGATTTTAAAAAGTATTATTAATTCCGCCCACGGAGAAGGTATCCCTGTAGGTATGTGTGGAGAAATGGCAGGTGATCCTTTATATACAATAGTACTAATAGGATTAGGAGTAGATAGCTTAAGTATGAATGCAGTCGCAGTTCCAAAGGTGAAGACAATTATACGCTCTATAAACCTGGCCGAAGCAGTAGCGATGACCTACAAGGTTCTTACCTTGAGTACCGCAGAAGAGATAGAAAATTATGTAGAAGGCGAGATGAAGGAGAAGTTTTTTGAATTACAATGGACATAGAGTCGCTTTTTGCTCTATGTCCATTGCAATTTTTGTTTTTTCTGTTAGGGACATTTTAATTGGCGCAGTCTAGGAAGGAAGTATGAAGGACAGTGATTGTTGCACGAAAAATAATGAAACTAATATACCTAAGGCAACTTCAAGGGCGAATTGGTGGCGGTAATTAATCCCATTTAACTACACCAGTGCCAAAAAGAGTGTTTGACCGATAAATACCTTGGGTTACCCAAGGATAACAAGTTCAACAACCATAAAATAAAAAAGCTATTTTATGGTTGTTGAAAAATCATCCTTGGAATAGATATCAAGTAAAAAAACTACTTGATACCTATTCCAGGGATGAAAAAAGAAGGGGGAAGAATGTTCAAGATGTCAACGGTATCAAAAAAGAGTATCCTGTTAGTATCTGTATTACCTTTTTTTCTTTCAACAGCAGGTTGCATGGTTTCAAAGAGTACCTATTTACAGAAAGTAGACGAGGCTAATAGTCTAAATAGTAGTCTAATGTCTAGCCAACGTAAGGTGAATGAGCTTACTCAAAGAGAACAGATGTTGAATACTGAAATTGAAGAGCTGCAAGCTGAGAAGAGAGAATTAGAAAAATTATTACAAGCTAAATCAGATGAACTTTCAATGAGTATTGTTGATCTACGAAAGAGGAATGAAGAATTTGGGAAGAAGAATAAGGAACTTGAATCAAAAAAAATAAAGCTGGAGAAAAGTATTGAAGAAAAGGCTGAAGAGATTAATCAATTAAAACAAAAGATCGCTAACCTTGAAAAAATTAAAGAAAAGGAGGTACAAGAGGTAAGCAAGACGTATGGTGAAATGATTAAAAAGATGAAATCAGAGGTAGCTCAAGGACAGGTAACTATTACAGAACTTAAGGGTAAACTAACCGTAAATCTCCTGGATGCAATCCTTTTTGATTCGGGAGAGGCTGAGATAAAACCTGAAGGTCTGACTGTTTTAACAAAGGTGATAGATGTCCTAAAAGGGGTATCAGATAAGGCTATTCGTGTTGAAGGACATACTGATAATGTGAAAATTTCGGGTGCGCTTATTAAAAAATATCCAACAAATTGGGAACTATCTTCTGCTCGTTCTATTAATGTTGTTAAATATCTTCAAAATCAAGGGCTTGATCCGAATGTTCTTTCTGTTGCAGCCTTTAGTGAATATAAGCCAGTAGCTAGCAATGACACTCGAGAAGAGCGAGCCAAGAATAGAAGAATTGAGATAATTTTGGTTCCGAAAGAGTAAATTATTTTCCCTCGGCATGTCGCTTAGGGATAGGAACAAAATAAATTAACCCAATTGGATTTTTCTTTCTTGATTTACTCATAGTTCTTAACTTGGTTGGTTATATTGTGTTGCTTCAGACGGAATCGGAATCGGACTTTTATCCAATTTAAGATATACTACTCCAACTTAGGTTTTTCCTAGCATGATTTTTGCATGCGTCAGTAGAAATTTTGCTGGAGAGAGTTATTTAGTAGTCTTTTTGTAAATTTTCTTAGCACAGCTTCCCGTTAAAAATTGCCCATGTTTGAGCGAA
>JAZDLJ010000214.1:0-9600 GCA_043802115.1 bacterium
TTTTGTTACCATGAAATTTGAAGAGGATACGTTAATTCATTAAATTTTTATCCCTAATAGCCTAATTTTAATAAATTATCTCTTTCTTGTATTTTTAAAAAAGTGGTTTTGATAAAAGGGGATAGCGTAAACAAAGCCTAATTTTTATACTACTTTTATGCTATAATAAAATAATTCCGACCTGTACGGTTAACTTCATTTTTAAACATGAATAACACTAAATTATACTAGTAAAAAAGCGTAATTATATTTACACAGAAAACGGTTTTATTCCAGGGATTGTTTGATAAAGGCGTTAATTGAATAGAGAAGTAACTAAAATGAAACCTAGTATCATCCCCATTTTTATTCCCCACCAGGGTTGTCCACATCAATGTGTCTTTTGTAATCAAAAAACTATTACAGGTCATAATACAATTCCAGCCCCTGAGGAAATTAATGAGCTAATAACTAGTTATAAAAAAATTCATCCTTATAAAGAATTTCATTTGGCTTTTTATGGTGGAAGTTTTACTGGCGTACCTCACAAAGTACAAGAAGGATTTCTTCGTTTAGCTAGTCAGGCATTAAGGGATAGAGAGATTAAAAGTATACGGGTATCGACAAGACCTGATTATATAACCAGAGATAAACTCTTATTATTAAAAAAGTATGGCGTAGGTGTAGTTGAATTAGGTGTCCAATCTATGGTAGATGAAGTATTATCTTTATCTAATAGAGGACATACATCTTCTGACACGTTCTACGCTATCGAACTCTTAAAAAATATGGGGTTTAAAATAGGAATTCAATTTATGCCGGGACTGCCTGGAGATACTCAAGATAGTATCTTCTATACAGTTAAACAAATAATAAAATTTTGTCCTGATTTTGTTAGAATTTATCCAACCGTAGTTTTAAAGGATACCCCTCTGGCCGATATTTATTTTCAACGTAAATACACTCCATTAACACTTTTAGAAGCCATAAAAATATGTGAATATATTTACCTTGCTTTTTTATATAACGATATTAATGTTATCAGAATGGGGTTACAAGCTAATGATTATTTGGCGTGTAGAGATAATATAATAGCAGGGCCTTATCATCCCGCCTTCAAGTACCTTGTAGAGACAAACCTTGCTTACAAGATGATGGAGCAGCTTATAAAAAAGATTCCTTCTTTTCATCAAAGAGTACATAACTTTGAAGCTAATGAAACATTTGTTGCTAACCTTTATGGACATAAAAAAATAAACATAGAATTATTAAAAAAAAGACATAATCTTGCCGATGTAATGATTAAGATTAATAACGATCTAAAAAGAGATCAATTAGGCTTTAGGGATAATTCTAATAGCTATCGAGAGATTAACTATAAAAGATTATATGAACTTCTCTATCTTTCTCCCGTAAAATTTAGATGAAACAAACATGCCAACAAGATATACTACTCCAAGTTAGGTTTTTCTGAGGTAATGTAGGTTAGTTTTGTAACTAGCTGTTTAGGCACAAAGTAGCAAAGGCACAAAGGGAAAAAATAAAAAAAGCTTAAAAACTTTGTGCCTTAACATACTGGTTTTAACTAACACAATCACTTGGAAAAACCTAAGTTGAAGTATTATGTTTTAAATTTTATTAAGAATTTTGTTTTTATATTTTAAAAATTGGGTATAACTCTAACAACTAGTTTTAATTTTAAAAATGAGATACTTTAGCTAACTTTTTTAAAGAGATTTTGCGCCCTTTCAGGGCTAAAGACAAAAATAAAAAATACTATTTTTTTAAAATTAGATGCGGAATGTGTGTTGTAACTAACGCGATAATTTAATTAATTATGCTGGGAGAGAATTTTAGAAAAGAGAATAATGGTAATTTAAGTGAAGATGAGATAACAAATAATGTGGTTGGAGAATGTTTTCTGGATATAACTGTTATTGACTTTTTTTTGGGAGGAGAATGGTACGGCTTAGAGATAAAATATATCCAGGAAGTAATCAAACCACCTAAAATATTTAGCATACCAGGGACACCTAATTACTTGTTGGGAGCAATCAATCACAGAGGTAATATTATTACAGTCATGGACTTAGCAAGTTTCTTAAAGATAGGTTTAGTTAATCTAAGCAATGAAAGTAGGATTATTATTATTAGAGTAGGTGAATTGAAGATGGGGCTTATTGTTGATTCAGTATCTGAAATCTTTACTATACCGGCTAAGAGCATTGAACCGCCGCTATCAGTTCTCGATATCTCGAAGATGGCTTATATTTTGGGGGAATATCAAAGGAAGGATAAATTAGTTATACTTTTAAATCTACTTAATTTGGTTAAGACTGAAGGGATAATAATTGATTGCTAGGAATTGTGGGTAATCAAAAAAATGTCTATTAAAAAAAGGGGGAGAAATGGATAAGCAAACAAAGGGTCTACAGATTCACAAGAATTTGGATGTCAATAATTCTATTTTATCAACAGGGTCTTTTAAGGATAGGGCTTTTGAAAGTAAAAAGAAAAAAAGTTTATTAAATTTTAGTCTAATGCTTAAAATAACATTCTGCTCAATGTTCCCTTTGGCCATCCTGGTTACCTTTGGGTTTTTCAGTTTAGTTATCATGCAGAATAAACAGGTCAGCGATGAACGCATGAAATTTACCCAAAGTTTGTCTAATCTTATTGTTCAAAGTATTCAACATGGGATGAAGAAGAAAGATAAAGAAATAATACAAGGTACTATTGATAAAATTCTTAAGGGAAGAGAAGAGACGGGATTAATTGAATTGAGATTTTTAGATTATAAAGGAATTATAACTCATTCAAGTGATAGTGCCGAAGTAAGCCATGCTGGAAAGGATAATATATTTGCCAGGATTTTAAAAACAGCTAAAACAGAGAGTGAACTTCATTTTATAAGTAGTTCACATAAAGATATACGGACAGTTACTCCCATTATTAATCAAGCTGGTTGTGTTCAGTGTCATTCAACAGTTAGGGAAGGCGAAGTTCTTGGGCTTTTAGATATTCATGTTGATGTAACTGAAAGAGAGAAATTACTTAAAAAGAATTGGGAAATAGGTGGTTTTTTTATCTTATTTATAATAGTTATTTCTTCAATAATTATATATATCTTATCAAAAAAATTTGTGGTTAGACCTATTCAGAAACTTGCAAATGCCGCTAATAGAATGGCAGAAGGAGATAATAGTTCATGGATAGATATAGATACCGATGACGAGATCGGGGAATTAGCAGATGCTTTTAATCAGTTGATTTTAACTATTAGAGGTCAGAGTGAAAAATCAGAATCAATCCTGGCGAGTATTTCAGATCCTATGATTACTATTGATCAGGAGCAGAATATTACTTACATAAATCAAGCTGCCCTTGATTTAACAGGTTTTACTTATGATGAGGCAACTGGGAAAAAATGCTACACTATCTTTAATGGTAGTGTTTGTGAGTTAACCTGTCCTAATAAAAAGGCTCAACAAACAGGGGAGACAATTAAAGGTGCTGAGGTAACTATGCTGAATAAAAGAGGAGAAGAGATATCCTTAATAGTCAGTTCAGCTCCTTTAAGAGATGCAAATGGTAATATTATTGGCGGGATTGAGATTGCTCATGATGTATCCAGAGAACATGCTTTAGTTAAGAGACAGGAGAATATAGCCGATCCAATCATCGCTATAGATAATAATCTTTGCATTACTTATTTTAATCAGGCAGCAGCGGATCTTACAGGATATCCTATAAATGAGGCACTTGGCCAGAAATGTTTTAATATTCTTCATACTGAAAATTGTGAAACTGATAATTGTATCTTAAGGAAAATTCAAGATAAAGGTGCATCAATGAAAGGGATTGAAACCGTTGTTGAGACTAAACAAGGGAGATCTATCCCTGTTGCTGTAAGCGCTGCCCCCATAAAAGATACTAAAGGAAATATTATTGGAGAAATTGAGGCATTGAGAGACATAAGTAAGGAGAAGGAGGCTGTTGAACGTCAGAATAAGACCATGGATAATCTATTAATTTTGGCAAAGCAAGTAAAAGAGGCAGCAAACCGTATAGCCTCATCAGCATATCAGATATTAGCCGCTTCAGAGGAACAGGAAAAGGGTATTTCTGATCAATCAGCAGCGATTAATGAAACCACCACTACTATAGATGAAGTATCCGCAACGGCTAATCAGGTATCTCAAAAGGCTGATAAGGTATCATCTCTAGCGATAGAAACCACTAAGACTGCAGAATCAGGGAATAAGGTTGTCCAGGATACTATTAAGGGGATGAATACAATAAATGAGAGGGTTCAGATTATAGCTCAACAGATACTCGAACTAAGCAAGAAATCACAACAAGTTGGAAAAATTGTAAATACAATAGGAGAAATTGCTGAACAAACAAACATTTTAGCCTTAAATGCGGCGATTGAGGCAGCTAGGGCTGGAGAACAAGGAAAAGGGTTTGCTGTAGTTGCAGTAGAGGTAAGGAAATTAGCTGAGAGATCAACCGAAGCGACAGAGGAGATTAATCAATTAATCTCTGATATTCAGACTGCCACAAATGCTACAGTTATGGCAACTGAAGAAGGTACCAAGGGTGTAGATGCAGGCCTACTTTTAGTTAATAAGACATTCCAAGCCTTTAACGAGATATTAGAAATGATAAAAGAAGTAACGGATGCTATTCAACAAATTACAATAGCCTCAAAAGAACAAGCATCAGGTGCTGATCAGGTAGCTTCTGCCATGCAGAATGTCAACGAAGTTATGAAACAAACGTCTTCAAGCGCTAAACAATCTCAACATGCTGCAGAAGATCTTAATAAACTGGCAGTTAATTTAAACGAATTGATTGCTAAATTTGATGCGTAAGTGAAGTACAGGGGGATAAAAACTATGAGCAAAGCAAAGATATTACTTGTTGATGATAGCCCTACAATAAGAGAATATGTGGGGAACTTACTGAAAAAAGAAGAATATGAGATAGTAACTGCTGAAAATGGATTAGAGGGGATTAATAAGGTTTTTAGTGAACAACCTGAACTCATTATATCTGATGTCCAGATGCCGAAGATGACAGGTTATCAGTTGTGCAGGTATTTAAAATCAGAAGAAAATACCAAAAAGATACCTTTAATAATGCTAACTGGCGAGGAAGAACAAAGAGATAGATTCTGGGGGATAAAGAGTGGGGCTGATCTATATTTAACTAAAGGGTTTGATGTCAAGGTATTAATTGATTCTATAGAAAAATTATTAAAAGATTTTCAAAGGACAGGGACATCTATAAAGATAGAGAAAAAAGAAGATGCAAGTGAAGAAATTATTTCTAAGGTAAATAATCTTCTTGATTTTAAGTTACTTGAGTCAACAATTATTAACGAGATTAGTGAATTGGTTAATTCCATAAGGGATCTGGAAGAGACGGTTAAAGCTGCCCTAGAGTTACTGGGGAAGATATTTGATTTTTCTTTAGCGGGGATTTTAGTAAAAGGAGAGGAAAACAATTTACATATTTTATTAAAAGGACAGTTAGTAGTTGATTTAATTGATAACTTTAAAGAGAAAATTTTGGAAACTTTAAATAATAAAGATGAAAAGGATTTATCTTATACTAAAACTAAATTTAAGATTTACAATAAAGAAAATATTATTCTTGATCCTAACAGTAAATTAGCTCAACCTTCTTCAAAGGGCTTTTCTAGTTTATTAGTAAAGCCCTTGTTAGTGAAAGATGAAATAATAGGTGTTTTAGCCCTTGGTAATCTCCAGAAAAATGTATCTATGGAAGATGATATCTACTTTTTTGAGCTGGTTGTGAAATATTTTTCAATTATCTTAGATAATGCTCTACTCCATAAAGAAACACAGGCTTTGGCTATTACTGATGGATTAACAAGGGTATTTAATCATCGCTACTTTCAGACTCAACTTAAGGCAGAAATAGCAAGGGCAAAACGTTATAGAATACCATTATCTCTTCTTATGATAGATGTAGATTATTTTAAGCATTATAATGATAGTAATGGACATCAGGCAGGTGATGTCGTTCTTCAAGAGGTAGCTAAGCTTATTAAATTTAATTTGAGAGATAGTGACATAGTAGCTCGTTATGGAGGAGAAGAATTTGTAGTTATCCTACCTGAAACTAAGGCTGAGACTCTATTAAAAGTTGGTAACAGGATAAGGGAAGCTATAGAAAAGACTTGCTTTTATAAAGGAGAGACCCAGCCAGGAGGAAAATTAACTATTAGTGTAGGAGGTGCTTCTTATCCTGAAGATGGAGATGAGAATAAGACCTTAATAAAAAATGCTGATGAAAGATTATATTCTGCCAAAGAGGGGGGGAGAAATAGAGTCATTGTTGGAGAATATGATGAATCAAGATAATCTGACTAAGGAAACTAATAAAGGAAAGGTTTCGGTCGTTGAGAAAAGTGAGACTATACGCGTTAAGGTTGATAGGCTAAATGAGCTCATGAATTTAATAGGAGAGTTAGTAATTACGAAAATCAGATATGAACAACAACTTGTTAGTTTGAAAAAGGTTATAAATTACTTAAAGGATTGGGATGGAGAATGGAAGGTAAACATTGAGAGGATTAGGAATAATAAATCATTATTTCAGCATCCTGAAATTCAAGTAGTTATGCAACTTTTAGAAAGAAATAACGATAATATCCAGGAATTACGTGGTATGATTTTTCCTATTGTAGAAGATTTAAGTGTGTGTTCTGCAAGGACAGGGCTTGTTGCCGACGATTTACAAGAAGGGATTATGCGGGTTAGAATGCTGCCAGTCGCTTCTATCTTTGATTTATTTCCAAGGTTAATTCGTGATATGGCAAAAGAGATGGGTAAGAAGGTTGAATTGGTAATTACAGGATCAGAAACAGAGGTAGACAAAAAAATTCTTGAGGAGATAAAAGATCCCCTTATCCATCTAATTAGAAATGCTATTGATCATGGTGTAGAATCACCAGAGGAAAGAAAACCAAAAGGTAAAGGTGAACAAGGTAAGATTAGCTTATCTGCATATTATCAAGGCAATCAGGTTGTGATTGAAATTGAAGATGATGGTAAAGGTATAGATATAGAAAGGATAAAAGAAGTAGCTTTAAAAAGAAAGATTGTTGATAAAGTTACTTTAGAAAAAATGAGTCTGGCAGAGATTTATAATCTTATATTTGTCCCAGGATTTTCTACCAGCCCAATTATTACAGATGTATCAGGTAGAGGAGTAGGTATGGATGTAGTTAAGACTAATGTTGAACAGTTAAAAGGTACGATAAGCATTAACTCCACTCTAAATAAGGGTTCTAGATTTACAATTAAGCTACCTTTAACACTTGCAACCTCAGAGGTATTATTAGTAATTGCTGGTGGGGAAAAATTTGCTATTCCAATATTTTTTATAGAAGAGACAATTAGGATTTTACCTCAAGATATAAGTACAGTCAAAGGGAGAGAGGTACTATATAATAATGGAATAACTTTAACTGTTGGAAGGTTATCAACATTATTAAATCTTAAAAAGATTAGCAAAAAAGTTTATAAAAAAAGATTATCTAAGCTAGATACCCAGGGAAAATATTTACCAGTAGTTGTTTTAAAAGCTGTTGAACGTAGATGTGCCCTTATAATTGATGAATTACTTGGAGAACAAGAGATTGTAATTAAATCATTCGGTCCTCAAATAAGGAGAGTAAACAATTTTAGTGGGGTTACTATTATGGGAGACGGAGGTTTGGTAATGATTTTAAATCCAATAGATTTAGTAGAAGCGGTTAATTCAAGCTCTTATTTTATTAATATTTTATCAGGAAATAAAAAAGAGATTGGTGACCAAGTAGTAAGAAAGAAGATATTAGTAGTAGATGATTCAATAACTACAAGAGATTTAGAAAAAAATATATTACAAGTAGCTGGCTTTGATGTTGACACAGCATCTGATGGACAAGAGGCATTAGAGATGGTAAATAAGGTAGAATATGATGTTGTAGTTACTGATGTCCAAATGCCAAAAGTTGATGGATTTCAGTTAACTTCTATCCTTCGCAGGCAAGAAAAGAACAAAAGTCTTCCTATTATTATGGTAACTTCTTTAGAATCGGAAGAAGATAAGAGACGGGGGATTGAAGCAGGGGTAGATGCTTATATAACTAAAGGTGCCTTTGACCAGAATAATCTACTTGATGTTATTAAGAAGTTAAGCGCCTAAGGGAACGATCATATTTACTGAAACTAATCATTTAAATTTAACGGCACTGGTGTAGTTAAATGGGATTCTCCGAAAAGCTCTTTTTGTAGGTTTGCAGAAATCTTTGCTTCGCTCGTTAGAGTAGTCTTTTTGAATTTTCTACGCTCGCTTCCCTAAAATTGTCAAAACTCGCTACGCTCAAACAATGGCAATTTTTGGGGAAGCTTCGCTAAGAAAATTTACAAAAAGCCTACTAATAACTCGCTCTAGCAAAATTTTTGCAAACCCAATAAGCACGGGGAAAAATGAATCTCATTTAACTACACCAGTGCCAATTTAACTTATGGAAATCTTTACTACCAATAAAAAAATTAATGTACTTATTGTGGATGATTCATCTTTTGTCCAACAGATGCTAAAAATAGCTCTTGAGACTGATCCTGAGATAGGGGTTGTAGGTTTAGCCAATAATGGTAAGGAAGCGATTGAGTTAGTTGAAAGATTGAAGCCTAATATTGTTACTATGGATGTCCAAATGCCAGAAATGGATGGATTAGAGGCAACTAAACAGATTATGATTCATAATCCATGTCCTATTTTGGTTATTACCTCTCTTAATCCTCAAGAATTATTGATTAATAGCTTTGATCTTATTGGAGCCGGGGCAATGGATATTATTGAAAAGCCATATAAAGACAAGGATGTTATCCATAAAATAAAACTATTATCAGAAGTAAAGGTTGTTAGTAGAAGGTTATTACATAACAGACGCAATAAACATCTAACTGAAGGAAAAAGTAATAACAAAGAGATAAAAATTTTAACTAAATGTATTGATACGGCAAGGATGATTAAGTATCCTAAAATTATAGGTATAGCAGCATCAACAGGCGGTCCACATGCCTTATTAGACCTATTATCAGGACTTCCTGTAAATTTTCCTGTGCCAATCTTAATAGTTCAACATATGACGGATGGATTTATGGGTGGATTTGTAAATTGGTTAGGAGGATATTGTCAATTAAAGATACAAGAAGCTAAGTGGGGTGAAATTGTAAATCCTGGCTGTGTTTATTTAGCTCCCAGTAGATCTCATATGCTTCTTGGGAGCAATCATTCAATTATCCTGGATAGATCTGAACCCCTTAACAGTCATAGGCCTTCTGCTGACCTATTGTTAGAATCAATAGCTCAACATGCAGGTAAAAACAGTATAGGGATAATACTTACTGGTATGGGTGAAGATGGAATTAAAGGTATGGCGGCTATAAGAAAACAAGGAGGTTATACTATCGCTCAAGATGAGGCAAGTTGTGTTATTTTTGGCATGCCACGAGCAGCAATTGCTAAGGGGATAGTTGATTATATAGAACCTATTTCGTTGATGTCGAGGCGGTTGGTGGAGTTGTGGGGTTG
>JAZDLJ010000219.1:0-6905 GCA_043802115.1 bacterium
TCCTTTAATAGTAGTTAATCCCCAGAAATAACTACTCCCTATTTCTCCGCATTCGGTTTGTGATGAGGCCTCATAGGTAGTAAAATAGACTGCTTTTTTATAAACAATAGGGTCTGAGGTTAGTTTTTCGGATTTATTAAATGTTGTTTTCCAGATTAGTTTATCCACTAAAGAAGGATCATCCTTAATCCCATAAAAATAATCCTGGGAATCTTTATCGCCAAGATTCTGCTCATCTCCTGTCCCAAATAGAATATATCTGCATGAGCTATCTCCATAAACTGCAGGTTTATGATAAATTGGACGAAGGGCATCGGGTGTGTATAATTTAACTAAATCTATTCCACTGTCCCAGGTATTAAGATTATCTAATTTCCATAAAATCCCTGTAGTATCGCCAAAATAGGCAGCCTCAATAAATCCTTGATTATCATTTACAAGCAGTATCTCAGAAGGGACATTTCCCGCTACTTCTATTTTTTTAAGCAATCTGCCATCTGCTACCTTAATGATATATATACCCTTCCCAAGCGCTGAATCAGTTGAGTAACCACCTCCAACTATCATAACCCAGGTTGTTTCACCAGCAATCTGGATTTTCCCTAAAGCAGGGACAGACCAGGTCTCACCCATACCAGCATAGTTTTTTTCCCAAAGTAATTTTGGGTCTGCCGGGCATGTAATATCCAGGGCATAGTAGTAATTACCTCCCCCTCTAAGTCCACCAATCAGGACGGTCTTATCACCCTCATTAGTTTGTATATTAGTTGTTGTTATTGTGAGGTCACAAGTAAATTTATGGCCATCCTTAAATTTATATAAGCTCTTAAGAACGCATTGTGGGATATATGCCCATTTCTCTTTTCCATCTGATTCATTAATGGCATGAAGCATACCATCATTTGCCCCTACATAGATCATAGTTTCTGTATCTCCATTATTTACAACTACAGGTGAGGAATGGTAGATATCTCCAAGCGGCCAATCAGGATCTCTGGCTCCTTTATAAATTCCTCCTGCATATCCAGGATCTTGGGTGTAATTAATTACAGTTTTAGCGTCTTTATCATCGCCTATAACATTATCATTATTAATATCCATACCAGTTATCCCTAAGAGGTCTATCCAATTAGAACTAGAATTGAATTTAAATTTTACTATTGAGTTGTCTGAGGGTAGAGATGTGTAAATATCTCTACTATTATTATTATCCCTTATCCAACTACCTGCATCTGGCCAGGCATTTGTCGTTTCAAGCGATCCATTAGTTGCATCAGGTTTTATAGAAATATTCCTGGTTATAAGATGTCCACGCCAAGTCGGCCAGTCAAAATAGGTATAATAAACTCTTTCAGAGCCATCATTCATAACAGAGACCACTGGAGAGGTGCGGGAATAGGTATTTTGTTGTATCTCACTATAGATATCATTAAGAAGTATTTTTACCAGTTCATCTACATTATCAGCAAAATAGGCATCCCTTGCTTTCTTCCCCTTTTTTGTGTCTGTCCCTGCCTTAGCGATATCATTAAGCTGTTTTTTACTGTCATTATCCATACCAAGGCCAATAACAAAGGTCTCAACAGGTGTATCCTCGCCGTCAAGTCGCAGCTTAACCAATTCTTGCGCAACCTTATCTGGCTCTCCATAACAGGTTTCGTTTCCATCAGTGATTAAAATAATGTAGTTTCCCCGTTTTCGACCACATTTTCCCTTGCTAAACTCATCTTGATTAATATAGCTTTCGAAATATCTTTTGGCATCTGATAAAGAGGCGGCCAGGGGTGTCCCATGGCCTTTATAAGCCTCGAACTGGGTTGAAGGAATTGACTGGGTAAATGGCTGCATAGTATAGACAAACTTCTTATCTTCCAGAGCCAGATCAGTAAGGTCTAGGCCATAAGTATTTATTAATTCCTGATTGCTATAAAAAAATGTTGTATACTTATCAATTCCCTTAGTTGCTAGATTAAACTCCTCTCTCTCAGTTAGCCCTCTATTTATATATAGTTTGTAATCAAAAAGTGTTGCAGGAGATAGATAATAACCTTCCTTAACCGCTACTTCTGTGCTGATATAACCAAGGAGTTCTTCAATGTTGGCGCCTGAGACATCATCAGCATCCTTTGGAAGATCAATAAATATCCCGTGATGATCCTTTGAATCTGATGGAAAGTAGGAAGAAATATCCGGCTGGTCTGTCTTTTCCCATGTTGATCCATCAAAACCAAAAACAAAAGAATTAAGCTCAACATCTATCTTTTTAGACTTAGACACCGTGTCATCAATAAATTTAAAAAACTCACTCGAAGGAGTAAGACTGTTGTAGATGTAAGAGGAGGATGGATCTATCTTTTGATAACTCCAGCCATCTGGTCTGGTAGCTGAGTATGGGAAACCAGGATAAATAAATACAGCGTCATCATAGCGTAAAGGATCAATTGTTCTTGTCGTTTGTGCTTCTACGTTCTCTTGCCCATCTACTAAAATTTCTGTAACCTCAACTCCCCCATCAGGAACTAATGTCCAATCACCATTAGGATTAGGATTTGGACAATCCCAGCCACCAAAACCATGTCCTTTAGATGGGGTTACTTTTTTTGTTGTTGGATCTATGTATCCTGTACTTCCCCTTAATGCACTAGGATTACCTAACGTGGTATACATACGTGTTTGGCAATATGGATATCGGTATTGTCTTCCTCCTGCTTCTGTAGAAGCAATATTAAAGAGATTGCCTAACCATGCCCAAAAATTTCTCTTTTTTTTATAATCCTTTTTCTTATAATTATGACTGCCACCTCCCCCATGAAAAATTGTAGTAGTTGTTGTAGAAGTAGTAGTCGTTGTAGACGTAATCGTAGTAGTTGTTGTTGTAGGAGGAAGAGGGAGAGGAGGGAGAGGAGAAGTAGGAGGAGGTATCTGATCCTTAATATATTTATAGTACTTAGCAGTAACTGCGGGTACCTTTTCCTGCATAAAGGTAGCAAAACCTAAATTTATATTGCAATTGTAGCGGGTACAAACACCATTTCCATCCTTTTCAACACATTGTCTTATCTGAGGACTAGTTAAAAATTTATTTAAGGCCTCTTTGGCTAAATATAGCTTACTATCTCTATGATTTCCACCAAAAGCCATTGCTGTATCCTCGATAGATCCTGTATCTTCATATTTGACCTCTGGATTGGAGTCATAGTAACAAAAATCGTGAACATAATTAGTTATCCCTTCTCTCCAGAGCCAGTCCTTTGGTTTTATATACCAGGTAGTACAATACGTATCACCTTCTCTATTATATGGCAGATAATCCATTGAACTTGAGGTGTCAAAGATGATAAATACGTTTGGCAGACCACCAGTTGCAGAGCTGAAAATATCGTTTAATTCATCACTTTCAGCCTGGACTATCCCTGGCAGACAACAATCAATGAGTAAACCAAAGATACTAATTAGACAAATCCCTTTTTTAAGTATCTCTTTTATCTTTTTTGTATTACATCTCATCTTATTCCCTCCTTTTTAAGGTTTATAAAAAGAATATCAACCTGTGTATAATACTCCACACCAAGTAAGTAACTGTATCAGTTAAAACTGATGGCTTAAGGCACAAAGTTTTACACTATGAATAGATAAAATGATACTTTTGGTTAATGAAATATTTAATAGACATCTTTCCAAAATAAATACCGTATTCTCTAGGTGTCTAGGGGCAAAAGAAGACAAAAATTTTGCTGGAGTGAGTTATTTAGTAAACTTTTTGTAAATTTTTTTAGCACAGCTTCCCGTAAAATTGCCTCTGTTTGAGCGAAGCGAGTTAGGCAATTTAGGGAAGCAAGCTTAGAAAATTCAAAAAGTCTACTCTAACGAACGAAGCAAAAGATTTTTGTCTTCTTACACCCTGCAAAATTATTTTGGAAAGATGTCTAATACAATTAACTCTTTTTAGTTTTTTCTCCACCTAATAAATAATATTGCAAAACCAATGCCAAAATGCCCAAATAGTCTTTTCTTGTCATTTACAATAAGTTATCTATGACGATCAATCTCTTTCCATTAGATCTACTGCGTAATTTTACGCAGATTGCGTAAAATTACGTCATTAATCTCCATTAAGTGACAAGTCGTAATTACTTATAACTTTTTGCGTAAGCGATATTTGGTTCAGCATTGTCCGGTTAGAATTTTGCATACAACGCACATTCCGCATCTAATTTAAAAAAAAATAGTATTTTTTATTTTTGTCTTTAGCCCTGAAAGGTCGTTTTATCTCCCAAAGTCCTTCATTAGTTTTGAAATCTTATACTTAACTAATATTGGCCTCCCATGAGGACAGGTATGGGGGAGCTCTGTATTTTTCCATTGGATAAGCAAGCTATCAATCTCCCTTATGTCTAGCGGCTGGTTTGCCTTGATTGCGGAATGACAGGCCAATCTTTTAATTAAAGGCTCTCGAATATCTTCTTTGGCCTTTGTCTTCTCAAAGTCACTTAATTCAGCTATAATTTCTATAATTACTTTTTGGATATTGTTTCCTTCAAGTATTACAGGGACTGCTTTAATTACAAAAGAATTTTGACCAAAATTTTCAATCTCAAATGCTAATTCAGAAAATAGTGGGGTATATTTTTCTAAGATCAAAGCCTCTTTGGGGGATAGTTCGATAGTATAAGGTATCAGGAGATTTTGGCCTTCTAATCTGTTCTGACCCAACGACTTTTTAATCCGCTCATACATAACCCTTTCATGGGCAGCATGTTGATCCATAATAACTAATTCATCTCTTCCCTGGAAGAGGATAAAGGTATTTTTTAGTTGGCCGATGGGTATTAAATCCAGGTTATTACTTTTATCACTTTCAAAATAATTTTTTTCGTAATTATCTTCAACAGAGATTTCAAGTTGAAGGTTTTCTTGTTGTTCTTGATTCTTGGTTTTTGGTTCCTGGTTCTCTTTTGTGTCTGTTTGAGATGTAACTATCTCTGAAGGGATGTTAAAATATTGAGTCTTGGCCTCGTGAATGCCCTCAGCCTGTGGATTTTCTTTTAAAAATGCTCGTTCTTTGTTCTTGTTGGTCCTTTGTTCTTGATAACTATCGCTACCTATTACCCGTGCAGCTTGTAAAGGGTCTGTTTGTTGTAGAGCCTTTTGTACTGCTTTCTTGACTAATTCATATATCTTGCTGCCTTCAGCAAATTTAATCTCTAACTTAGCAGGATGGACATTTACATCAATGAGGCAGGGAGGTATTTCTATAAACAGGATAAACATTGGGTGCATCTCTTTTGGAAGGAGTCCTGCAAAGGCCTGGTAAAGGGCATGGGTTATTAGATGATTTTTTATGTTCCTATTATTCACTAACCAATATTGATGGATTTTTTTTGACCTGGCAGACGAAGGTTTTGATAGATATCCTTTTATATGTATTTCGTGATTCATGGTTTGTGGTTCGTTGCTAAAAATTAAAGATGAAGAGGGATATTCAACAGGCAGTAATTCTTTTAATAACATATGACCAAAGAGGTTAGCAATTCGTCCCTCTAAATTTGTTACTCGTTCAGTATTAAGAATGATTTTGTTATTATGAGAGAGGCTAAAAGAAATACCAGGGTTAGCCAAGGTCTGATTAGTAACAATGTCTATTATATGACCCATCTCGGTTGTTAGGGATTTTAGGAATTTGAGACGAGCAGGTACATTATAAAATAGATTTTTTACCTCGATAGAAGTACCATGAGGGGCTGCTGTCTCATAGACCTTTTTAATCTTACCCCCTTCTATCTCAACACAATTTGCACAGGGTGAATCCTTTGTAGATGAGATTATTTTTAAACGAGAGATAGCAGCAATACTTGGTAATGCCTCTCCCCTGAATCCAAGGGTATAAATATTATTTAAATCCCCGGCAGTTGATATCTTACTTGTAGCATGTCTTTCAAGGGATAGTAAAAGGTCATCTTTTGACATCCCTATCCCATTATCAATAATAGAGATTAATCTTTTACCAGCATCTGTTATATTGATTGAGATGTCTGTACTCTTGGCATCAACAGAATTTTCAACTAATTCTTTAACAACTGAGGCAGGCCTTTCAACTACCTCACCAGCAGCGATTTTGTTAATTAGGTCTTCTGAAAGGATTTTAATACTGTTCATTTTGCATCTTTAGCGCAACGGAAGCCAACATAACACAACTGAAGCATCTTTTCTCCACTTAACCTGGCTGTGGTCCTGCAGTCCCATTGTTCTGAGCCCCATGAACCTCCTCTAACTGTATGAGCTTTACCAACAGCAGGTCCTTTTGGGTCTTGAGCGGGTGAACTTTTATAGGAGTTTTCGTCATACCAATCACTACACCATTCCCAGACATTTCCTGCCATATCATAACAGCCATAAGGGCTTTTACCAGCTTCATAACTTCCTACAGGTTTAGTAAATTGAGGGACTTTTATCCAGGCATTGAGTTTATTTATGTCCCAAGCATTTCCCCATGGGAAGATAAAGTTTTGATCACCTCTGGCTGCCTTTTCCCATTCAGCCTCCGTAGGTAATCTCTTCCCAGCCCACTTAGCATAGGCGCTGGCATCTTGCCAGGTAACCAGGACTACAGGATAGTTTTTTTTCCCTCTTGGATACATCCTAGTTTTGGGATTCCAATTATAGGCACTAGCCCATTTTTTATTAAAATAAGGCACCTTATGTTTTGTCGCATCTACAAATTTTTTGTATTCTGCATTAGTGACCTCATTTTTGTTAATATAATAACTATCCAAGATTACCTTATGTTCGGGCTGCTCATCTGTGTCTCCTAACCTACTACCCATTACAAATTCGCCAGCAGGAATGAAAATCATTCCATTATCTTCCTGTCCTTGGGAAAAAACTCTTGATACTGACCATAACGA
>JAZDLJ010000233.1:0-2068 GCA_043802115.1 bacterium
CCATTTTTTTCATGCAACCCTCTTTCTTTTCTTGTCCACGATATAAATAAAACCCAAGAAGATTAACAGGATTAAAAAGCCAGGTTCAGACATCTGACGGCTGTCTTCATCAGGTCCCAGGTCAAAGACATTTTTACCTGACATTGTTTTTTTCTGTTTTCTTTTCAATATTTCCCATTGAGCCTGATTCTCAAGGACAATAAAAGATGTTGCTGGATTGAGTATCCTATTTTCCTGACTTAATCCGACCAACCTTGGCCAGGCAATACTATCTTTTGAAGGATGAATGAGGTGATCTCTCCACATCCCCTGAAGAGAAAGTCCAGTAGACCACTGATCATTTAAAGATATCCGTTGGTTATTTCCTATGGTTAAATCTTTTCCAGGTAAAAGAACTACACTTGGCTCACTATCATTACGGACAAAGGCAAGGTGTTCCTGGACACTTGGCCAGGCTAAGACCTCCTTATTCAATGTATATAGCACCTCCTCTTTGATGGGCATTCCAGGCTGAGCATCAATAAAAGGATGGGCTATTAATTCCCCTGAAGGAGTTAATTCATAGTAATAATCAGACTCAGGAGAGGTAAAGGAATAATTAGTAAGACCTTCTGTAAAGATCGCCTGTGAAAAATCTGAAGATAACACAATAATCACAGGGTATGTATAATCATTCCTTGTATAATGCTCTAACAGAACAGATTTTAATACATACTCCAAGAAGAACCCTCCCCGCATTGGATGTTCCTCAACGATAGATTGCCATGGATCATCCCAATTAAGGGTCTTAGCATTATAATTTGCTAAGGTGATTTTAGTATTTGTGATCTTAAACGGGAGTTTCCTGACAATTTTTTCTATTTCTGATCTATACGGCCTTTGAACAGATTTTGCCCCCTCAGAAAAATCAAGGATAAAATGGAGATATGGTTTCCTTTTAACTATTGGAAGCCTTTCCTTTAAAGTTCTGGATAGATAAACTGTCCCTCTATCTGAAGATAGCAAAGGGGTAACTATATCTATTCCTTTCTCCTCTCTTCCAATTGCTGCAAAAGAATCACCAATCTTTAACTCAAAAGGTTCCTTCAAAGATTGAGTTTGATCCAAAGATAGAAGAGCTCTTTGCAGAGGAAAATAAGCAAAAAACTTTAACTTGGTTGGATAGTTTATAGAAAAACAGGTGGTTAGGTTGGATAGGAAAGGGTTGTTTTTAAGCGAATAATTATGTTGACAGTTGGTTTTGGAAATCAGTATAATTGAGGTATATCTTGTTGATAATGAAAATAAAAATGAGGTTTTTGGGGTTAAGTGGAAAATATCCTTTGTTTATGAGGGGTTAGAGGAACTGGAAACATAACGTATGCAGTAGCCCCAAGTAATCAAAGAGATTCTATCGAGATATTGGTGGAATAAAAAGTGTAAAGCAGCAAATGAAGGATACCCCAAAATCTATATTTCTTTTTCACCAAAAATATTTTCAGATGCAATAAACCGCGTAGCCACTTTAATATCTTAAAGCTGGCCTTTGGTGGCGGTGCAGGGACTCGAACCCCGGGCACTACGGATATGAGCCGTATGCTCTAACCACCTGAGCTACACCGCCTTTTCATTCTTAAATTTTACAAATGGTAGGAATAAATAAACCAACTTGTTTACGAGGTTTTAAAAGAAGATGTTTAGATGAATTTTTAAGCGGGCCTAACGATCTCCTTATAATAAATTTCAAAGGATGGTTAGTAAGTAATAAATTTACTTCTTTTGTGTATTTTATCTCTAACGTCACCCCTCCATCATTTTCTTTTATAAAAGATACATTATTATTTGTTAAGTCAATCTTAACGTCTGTAGCTAATTCTAATACCTTTTGAGATATTAATTCTTTATTTTTTTTTTGTCTCTTTAGTAAATCATCTACCTCTTGTTTTAAATATATAAATTTTGCATAGGGAGGAATAAGCTTGTAGGATAAAAAAAATATTATACCTAAAAAGACTATCCAAAATATTGATGTGCTTTTCATGTAAAATTAATGAAATGTCAAAAAGCTAAAAGTGTAATCTACACAAAC